>JAGCZN010000037.1 GCA_017959995.1 Clostridia bacterium | reverse complement strand
ATTTAGCCTTAGGAGATGGTCCTCCTGTCTACCGTCAGGATTCCTCGGGTCCCGACGTACTCCGGATACCCCTCGCCTTCGAACAATTTCGTCTACGGGACTTTTACCCTCTCCGGTCTGACTTTCCAGTCACGTTCCACTATCATTCTTAGTGCTAAACGGGGTCCATACCCCGCACGTATTGCTACATGCGGTTTGGGCTCTTCCAATTTCGCTCGCCACTACTTTCAGAATCGATTTTTCTTTCTTTTCCTCCGGGTAATGAGATGTTTCAGTTCCCCGGGTTCCCCTCGTATACCTATTGATTCAGTATACGATACCATAACATTACTTATGGTGAGTTCCCTCATTCGGATATCTGCGGGTCAACGTTCATTTGCAACTCTCCGCAGCTTTTCGCAGCTTGTCACGTCCTTCTTCGGCGCCATATACCAAGGCATCCTCCTCTGCGCTCTTTGTAGCTTGATCTTTCTTCGATTGCGGTTCCCCGCAATCCGTCGAATTATCTTTCTTGATACCTCTTACAAAAATCCTAAAACTTACTCTACAGTGAATTGTTTCTTACGCGTTTTCTTTTCTCGTATTAACCATTCGTTTTTGTATTTAAGTTTTTGCCTTCTGTACTTTGTTTCTTTTCTTTTTTATGCAGTTGTCAATCTACTTTTTTTTCTTAACAACGGTTAAGAATGCCGTCAACTTAAATTGATAGCCTATACATATTATCATTTTGAAGGACATTAGTCAAACGTTTTTCGGCGATTTTTGAAAAAATTTTATTTTTTTTCGGCAAGCAGCCCCGTGAAAGCTTCCGTGAGTTTTTCCATGGCTTTTTCCGCGGCGGATCTGTCGTTTGCCCTTATAAAATAATAAATTTTCAATTTAGGTTCCGTTCCGCTGGGCCTTACGCATACGAATATTCCGTTTTCAAGCTCGTAATATACGGCGTTCGTCTTTGCGGTATCCAAGGAAATCACGTCGCCTTCATTGGTCAAAGCGGTGGCGGAAGAATAATCTCTTACCGCTTTTACGTTATATATATCTATTTTGTTTATAAACCGTCCTTTCAGGCCGTCTACCAAAGCGTTCATCTCGCTCATCGCGTTTATTCCGCCGTACTGCACGCTTACGGTTTTTTCAATAGCGTAACCGAATTTTTCGTAAACGGAATTCAGCCTTGAAAACAGGGATATCCCCCTGTAATTATAGTAGCAGACCATCTCCGCGACGAGCATACTTGCCACTACCGCGTCCTTATCCCTCGCGTGGGTTCCGCGCAGATACCCGCAACTCTCTTCGAAGCCGAACAGAAACGTCTTCGATTTATCCTTTTCGTATTGAGCGATTTTCTCTCCTATATACTTGAAGCCGACGGGCGTTTCAACCACTTCCGCGCCGTAGGATTCGGCTATCGGCACCACCAGGCCAGTAGATACGAAACTTTTTACTATAACGCCGTTTTTCGGAAGTTTTTTCTCTTCTTTCAGTCTTAATAATATATAATCGGTAAGAAGAATGCCCACCTGATTGCCCGTGAGCGCAACGAATTCACCGTTCGGATTTCTTACCGATACGCCGAGACGGTCACAATCGGGGTCGGTGCCGAAAACGACGTCCGCCTTGATTTTTTCGGCAAGCGCAACGCCCATTGAAAGCGCCTCGGCGTTTTCCGGGTTGGGCACTTCCACGGTGGGAAAATCTCCGTCCGGCTCGGTTTGCTCTTTTACGACCGAAGGCGTGATGCCCAATTTGCCGAGAATCGTCATCACCGGACCGTATCCGCTTCCGTGAATGGGCGTATATACGATTTTTAGCGTTTTAGCCTGCTTTTTTACTATTTTTCTTGAAAGAGAGGCCGACAGAACGGCTTTGAAATAACTCTTTTCAAGCCTTTTTCCTATTTTGCGGATTATGTCGTTTTCCACGGGGCTGTCGAACGGGGCAACGTCCGAACAGGGAACGGAAAAATAATCGGTATCGGCGATATATTCCACTACTTTTGCCGTGGCCTCGGGAGACATCTGCGCCCCGTCCTCGCCGTAAACTTTATAGCCGTTATATTCTTTGGGATTGTGGCTTGCCGTTATCATTATTCCCGCTACCGCGGAAAGTTTTCTGACCGCGAAAGAAAGCATCGGCACGGGATGGGGTTCGGTGAAAACGAAAACTTTTATGCCGTTTGCCGCAAGCACGCCCGCCGCGGTGCGGGCAAAAAGCTCGGAATTTCTTCTGGTATCGAAGGAAATTGCCACGCCGCGCGACTTTGCCATAACGCCCAGGCTTTTTACGTATTCGCAAAGCCCCTGTGTGGCGCGTTTTACGGTGTAAACGTTCATCATATTCGTTCCCATGCCCATTATTCCGCGCATACCCGCCGTACCGAAATAAAGTTCCTTCGCAAAGCGGTATTCTATTTCTTTTTCGTTATCGGAAATCGCGTTGAGCTCGGAAAGTTCTTCCGCGCTGAGCGCCGGGTTAGATATCCAATTTTCATAAACCAAACGGTAATCCATAACTGACCTCGCTTCGCCGCAGAACGCGCAAATACCGCAAAAGCCGCCTTTTTCACACATTAAACGGCATTTTGCAAAATTATTTATACGCGTAAAAACGGTTTTTACGCTTTAATTATAATATTTACGCCGCGGTTTGTCAAAGAATTTCCCGATTCCGCACAAATTTGTTTACAAATCGCGCCGCAAATGTTAAAATGATTTTCGGAGGAAACTATGAAAAAAATAAAATATTCCGTGGTAGTTGCCGCATATAACGAAGAAGAATCTCTTCCGCTTTTCTTTTCGAAAGTGATCCCTCTTATGGAAACTTTGGGGGAAACCTTTGAAATTATCGTGGTAAACGACGGTTCGGGGGATAAAACGGAAGAAATACTCGCCGCGCGTTGCGCGGAAGATAAAAGGGTAAAAGGAATAAATTTCAGCAGGAACTTCGGCCAGCAGGCAGCGCTTCTCGCGGGACTTGAAGAGTGCTGCGGCGAAGCGGTGATAGTTATGGACGCCGACCTTCAGGATCCGCCGGAAGTGGCGATCGAAATGATTGAAAAATATAAAGAAGGCTACGATATAGTTCACGGCAGGCGCAAAAAAAGACCGGGCGAAAGCGTTTTCAAAAAGGTTACCGCCAGGGCGTATTACAGGTTCATACACAGGATAAGTAACCCGAAAGTGCCCGAAAACGTGGGCGATTTCAAACTTTATTCGAGAAGGGCGGTAAACGCTATACTTTCCCTTCCCGAAAGAAACAGGCTGATAAGAGCGCAGGCGGCGTGGGTGGGTTTCAGGCAAACCTTCGTTGAATTCGACAGGCCGGCAAGAGCGGTAGGCGAAACCAAATATACCCTTAAAAAAATGGTTAAACTAGCGAGCGACGGAATAATTTCGAACAGCTACTACCCCCTGTATCTTTCGCTTAAAGCGGGAATATTCCTCGGCGTAATTTCCGCAGCGGCATTCGTTACCTTTATAATACTCGCCTTGTGCCGCGTTTACCTTCCGCTTGCGGCGTGGTTGTTCCCCACGGTAACCGTCCTGTTCGCGATTCATCTTACCATAAAGGGGCTTACGGATATTTACACCGCGAGGATATACGACGAAGTAAAAGGCCGCCCCGCTTACGTTATAAAGGACAAGCTTAACTGCGAAAAAGACCATGATTAAAGAATTTATCGGTAAACACCCGCGCCTTTGGGAAATATTCAAATTTCTTATAGTGGGCGGCGGAGCAACGATCATAGACTTCGTGGTTATGAGCGCGGTTCTGTATTTTTTCGCGCCGGATAAGTACGACGGGTTTTTCGAAGTGTTTTCCGGCTCCGGTTACACGCCCGATACCGTGGCCGCCGTTGCATCTACCACGATCGGTTTCCTTGCGGGATTGGTTTTCAACTACGTTTTCAGCCTTATATTCGTCTTTACGGCGTCGGATACTTCAAAGGCGAAAACCGGAGGAGGATTCGCCGTGTTTGCGTTGCTTTCTTCCGTGGGACTTCTAATACACGTTGTGGGAATGCACCTCGGCTACGACCTTCTTCACGTAAACGAATGGATCGTAAAAATCTTCCTTACCCTCGTCGTTCTCGTATTCAATTACTTAACGAGAAAATATATACTTTTCAGGGAAGAAAAACAATAAAACCCCGTATATCCCGTATAAAACCCGCTTCGTTTGTTTTTAAGCCGTTCCGCTTTTCCCTTTCGCTGCAGGCGGAACGCGTATGTTTTTTTACCTGACTGCCCGCTTGACGGACGGCATAAAAAAAGAAGTTTCTTTCGTTTGCCTAAGAAACTTCTATGATGGATAAAGAATATGATTTCAACAAAAACGGGGCAATCGTTAAAATCAATACTGTGGAAACACTATATCTTATTTGTGTATAATCTTTTTATAGAAATCTACCATTTGTTCGATTTTGTCTTTGGTCACTCTTATGCTATCGTCTTTCCTTGAATTATCTTGTGCTTGTAGGTCAAGATTGAAAAAGATTTTAAAAGGGGGGATTGACGAATACTTCATAAACTCATCTGGTTCGAATTCGATAAACCTTGTTATCAAATCGTCTTCGGATTGAAGTGCAACAACAAAACGATAGTGTTCTGGATCTTTAATCGCCTGTTCCCATTCGGTAAGTGTAGCAGCACCAAAATACTTTTTTGGTTGTCTTGTCATCTTAATTTCAAAATAGTATGTATATCCATCTTTTTCGGCGCATATATCAGCAGGAGCGGAAGTTATTCTAATATTTGAAAAGCCTTTTTTCTTTAATTCTTCAACATATGCTTTCTTTGCAATACTATCATTTTTCTTATTCATTTTACCTCTCCATAATTAACAAGTAAACAGGACTACTATCTTTGTCAAAATAGTAGTCCTATTTTGGTGGGGACGAATAGGCTCGAACTATCGACCTCTTGCATGTCAAGCAAGCGCTCTGACCAACTGGGCTACGCCCCCTTGCCACATATATCATAACAAAAATATCAAAATACTTCAAGTGTTTTTATTGTAAATGAACAATTTTTTTATTTATACGTTTGAGGGAGCCCGTTTTTTCAGGGCTCCCTCAAACTTCAAAACTTTACGTTACGATATTATCTTCTTCCGCCGGGGCCGAAAAATCCTCCGCCAGCGCCGGAGCTGCCGGGCCTTCCGCTGTTAGTGGAGCCGATGGTGGAAATGATACCCGACACGGTGAAACTGCCTATTTTGGAAGTTCCGCCGTAAACCGTGTACTCGGAATCTTTTTCCATTTCGGGGCAACTCATTATTATGCTTTGACATTGTTTTCGGGTAGTTACCGACATAAGTTCCGCGCCGGACGAATCTTTTAACGAAACCGACGTATCGGCGGCAACCGCGTTGCTTGTGGCAATGGATACAACGTACTGTTTCGAGTTGGCGGAAGGCGTTTCCACCATTCCGAGGCTTCCCGCGGCAAATAAGTAACCGCCGTTTACCAATATACCCTTATCGGAGTCCAGCGCGGCGTTGCCGCTGCCCGTAGGACCGTGCACGACCACTATTCCCCCGTCTATCTGTATATTGCCGTTTGAATCTATTCCGTCACCTTCGGCGTTCACCTCTACATATCCGCCGGTTATTATTATGTGTTCGGTTACGGAAGCGTCGTCCGACGCGGCGTTGATGCCGTCGTCCGTGGCGTACAGAACAATATTACCCCCGTTTATCTCAACGTAACCGCCCTCTATACCCTCGAAAGAAGCGGTTATGGTTATATCACCGCCGTTGATTTTCGTAAGGTATTCGGCAGAGATTCCGTTGTCGCTTGTCGCCAGAGCGAACGTGCCGCCGTTTACCGTAACGTTTCCGCTGTTGGAATGAATACAATCGTCGGTAGAGTTGATGTCGAACGTTCCGTTCTGAATTATGATATAGTAATCTCCGTCGGTTACGGTTACTTCGTTGTCGTCATCGTCCGTATATTCTATCTCGCCCGCTTTTATGCCCTTGCAACCCTGCGCAAGAGCGAAATACCCGTCAGGTGACCTTACGTCGTCCAAGGCAACCCTTTTATAAGCGGATCCGCTTTTCTGCCAGCGATAGTCGTCGTCGTTGAGTTCGTATTCGGACTTCTGCGAATAGGAAACGAATTTTCCCGTTGTGGTTATATTATACGTTCCCCCGTTTATATAAACGAAGGTATCCGCCTGAATACCGTCGCCGTCGGTAGAGGCGACGTAATCTACGTTTACAAGGGATACGAAGCCGTCGTCAAGAGTAAACTTCTTGGATTCGGTTTCTGCCTGTATACCGTCTTTAGCGGCCGATTCAACGGTTATTTTACAATCTTTCGCCGCTACGGAAAGAGCCGTTATTCCGTGATTTGCGGCGCTTACTTCAATTTCCGCGTCAACTATACGCAACGCGCCGGACGCCTTTATCGCGGACTTGCTGTCGCTTATCGCAACGAGTTTGCCGCTTCCGTTTACGGAAAGATTGCCTTTTACGTGAATGGCGTTTACGTCGTTCCCGCCGTTGGTAACGGTGTTGGTCGTTCCCTCTACGAGCGTGACGGTACAATCCGCCAACTTGTTATCGGTGTAAAGCGCCTTGCCGTCGGAACAGGAAATATTCGCCCCGTTAAGATAAAGATGAACGGTTTTGTTTTTTGCCACTGTTATTTTCACCCCGTAAGGATAATTGCCGCTTAAAACGTAATCACCCTCTTGGGATATAACTAACGCTCCGTCATCCGTGGCAACGGCTTCGGTTGCGACGGTATGATCGATGGCGCCCGAAAGAGCTTCCGTATCAAAATCGCCCGCCGAAATTATCGCCGATTCTTCGGTAGTGGTTTCAACGGCGTCAGCCGTTTCACCCGTTCCGCCCCCGCCGAGATAATCGCCGGGATTTTCAAACGAACCGCCGCCGGAATAATCTACCGAACAGCCGACCGCGGTCAAAGCTATTGCGGTTATAACCGCAGTGATAAATAATTTTGTTTTCATTTTTCTTTCCCCCTTACTTTTGTCTGCATAATACCACCCGAATCTTAAATTAACCTGAAAAAATATCTTTTATAATTATACGTACTATCTATAATTTATATGTTATCATTTTTTTCTTCGCTTGTTGACGCGCGTTCGGATATTGACGCGCGTTTGAAAAAAAATTTTTTTTCCGCGCGAAAACGCTTGACAAACGTTCGGGAACGAGTATAATAAATTGTGTACAATCTAATTGTGCAAAATTCATTAAGAGGTACGTATTATGAGCATTTACGATTTCAAGGTAAAAGACGCAAAAGGCAACGAAGTGGATCTTGCCGATTATAAGGGAAAAGTTCTGCTGGTTGTAAACACCGCAACCGGCTGCGGTTTTACCCCCCAATACGAAGGATTGCAGGATCTTTACGAAGAATTCGGGGAAGACGGTTTTGAAATACTTGATTTTCCGTGCAATCAGTTCGGCCACCAGGCACCGGGTACGGAAGAAGAAATAGTGGATTTCTGCCAATCCCGCTATGGCGTAACGTTTAAGCAATTTGCCAAAATAGAAGTGAACGGCGCGAACGAATCCCCCCTCTACACCTATCTTAAATCTGAGAAAAAGGGGGTTTTCGGCTCTAATATCAAATGGAATTTCACAAAATTCCTGATAGATCGGGAAGGCAAAGTTATAGACCGTTACGCCCCTACCGTAACACCCGAAAAAATCAAAAAAGACGTAAAGGAGTTATTATAGTTATGGATTACGTATACGAAACTTCGGGCGTTTGCTCTATGGAGATCCGCTTTCATCTTGACGGAAACGTGGTTTCGGGTATAAGTTTCATGGGCGGATGCAACGGCAACCTGAAAGCCATTTCCACCTTGCTTGAAGGTTTTACCGTTGAACGGATAGAAGAAAAACTGCGCGGCAACACCTGCGGCAGAAGGCCCACTTCCTGCGCGGACCAACTTGCGATAGCCGTAAGAAAAGCATACGACGGACAACTTCAGCCGGTGGCGTAAAGCGTTATGGAAAGAGAAAAAACCATAGTCCGCACGAGTATATTGGGAATTTTGGTGAACGTGGTGCTGGTAGGCTTCAAAGCCACCGTGGGATTTATAGCCAACTCGATAGCCGTAATACTCGACGCGGTAAACAATTTAAGCGACGCGCTCTCTTCGGTGATAACCATAATAGGCACGAAACTCGCAGGGAAAAAACCCGATAAAAAACACCCGTACGGACACGGAAGAATAGAATACCTCACTTCGGTTATAATAGCCGTGATCATTCTTATTGCGGGCGTTGCCGCGATGAAGGAGTCGGTGGAAAAAATAATTTCGGGCGAGGAGGCGAATTACTCCTACTTATCCCTTGTTATCATATCCGTTGCGGTCATCGTTAAATTCGTTTTCGGAAGGTACGTAAAAAAAGTGGGAAGAAAGATCAATTCGCAGGCGCTTACGGCTTCCGGCGCGGACGCGGTGATGGATTCCGTTCTTTCCCTCGCAACGCTCGTTGCGGCGGCGGTAAATATGATATGGGGTATCGGCGTAGAGGGAATACTCGGCGCGATAATTTCTTTGATCATTCTGAAAGCCGGTATAGAAATACTTACCGAAACTCTGAACAGCATAATAGGAACGCGCGCCGATAAACAACTTACCGAAAACCTGAAAGCGGCCGTTTGTTCGCACGAGGGCGTTTACGGAGCGTACGACCTTACTCTTCACAATTACGGGCCCACGAAAATAATCGGCTCGGTCCATATTGAAGTAGACGACTGTATGACCGCCAGGGAAATACACAAACTCTCACGGGAAATTTCTACGGAAGTTTTTATGGAGTTCGGTATAATCCTTACGGTAGGCGTGTATGCGAAAGGCAGCGCGGAAGGTAAAAGCGCCGAAATAAAGCGCGATTTAGAGGACTTATTGAAAAAATACCCCGAAGTTTTACAAATGCACGGCTTCTATTCGGACGAGAACGCGAAAACCGTTACGTTCGACCTGGTAACCGATTTCAGTGCCGACGCAGAAGATATAAGAAATAAAATAGTGGCGGAAATTTCCGAAAAATACCCCGATTACCGTTTCTTTACGGTGCTGGATTCGGATTTCAGCGATTAAAAACGAAAGTGAATTATTATGGAAAAAAATTACGACGCTCTTAAACTCGATAACCAGTTATGTTTTCCCCTTTACGCCGCCGCGCGTGAAACGGTAAAACACTACCGTCCTTTTCTGGACGAACTCGATATCACGTATACGCAGTACATTGCGATGATGGTTCTTTGGGAAAAGGATTGCGTTACCGTAAAAGATCTCGGCGAAAGACTGTTCCTCGATTCCGGCACGCTTACCCCCGTTCTCAAAAGCATGGAAAGCAAGGGGCTTGTGGAACGCAAAAGATCCGGCGAGGATGAACGATGCCTTATCGTAAGCCTTACCGAAGAAGGGAAAAAACTTAAGGAAAAGGCGGTGGAAGTTCCCGCGAAGGTATCAAAATGCTTCAATCTTACCGGAGAAGAAGCAGTTACCCTTTATTTTCTACTAAAAAAAGTTCTTGAAAAATAAGAAAAGCCGCAACCGTAGAGTTGCGGCTTTTTTATTGAACGTAATTTACGCGTACTTAAAAACGTTACGGCAGCGTGTGGCCGGCGGCGAAATATATTCCGTACCATTCCGACCGCGTGAGGGTTACGTCTGCGCCGGCGGCGGCTTCCGCTATGTGTACGGGATTCATACTGCCGGCTACAACCTGAATTTTCGCGGGGTGCCTCAAAAGCCAGGCAAAGGCTATCGCCGAAGGAGAAACCCCGTATTTCACGGATAATTCGTCAAATTTAGCGTTAAGCGCGGGGAATTTTTCCCTGTTGCCTACGTACGTTCCCCCAAAGAAACCGTACTGCAGGGGAGACCACGCCTGAATGGTTATACCCTCTATGCGGCAGTATTCCAGAACGCCTCCGTCACGCACGGCGGACGCGTCGTTTTTCATATTTACGTTAAACCCCGAAGTTATCATACCCGCTTCCGTTACCGAAAGCTGAAGCTGGTTTGCCGCGATAGGCTGTTTTACGCAGGTTTTAAGAAGTTTTATCTGCCACGGGTTAAAATTGGAAACGCCGAAATTTCTCACCTTGCCGGCTCTTTCAAGTTCGTCAAACGCGGCGGCTACTTCATCGGGTTCCATAAGCGTATCCGGGCGGTGCAACAGCAGAAAATCAACGTAATCCGTGTTGAGTCTTTTTAAGCTACCGTTTACCGCTTCCAAAACGTGATTTTTGGAAAAATCGTATCCGCCGTTTGCTATGCCGCACTTGGTCTGAATAAAAATATCTTTCCTGACGGACGGGTTCTCTTTCAAAAACCCGCCGAATTTTTCTTCCGAACTGCCGCGCCCGTAAATATCGGCGTGATCGAAAAAGTTAATGCCCGCCCGCATAGCGCCGGACAATACCGCATTAACGCCCTTTTTATCAAGCGCTTCCATCCTCATACAGCCGAGCGCCACCGCGGAAGCCTTAATCCCCGCAATATCAACGTATTTCATACTTCACCTCGTAACGAATAAACGAACTTATATAAACTTCCTCCCGAAGCGGCCGAAAACGCTTCGGGAGAAGGTTGATTTAAGGCGGACCTGTAAGCCGGGTTCTGTCGTTTAATGCGGCTATCTATCTAGGCGAAGCGTTACCGCTACGCTCAAGCGACGTAAATTTATACCGCGAAGTGACGGCGGCAGAATCTCCGCGGTTCAGTCTTGCTTCGGGTGGGGTTTACAGGGCACGGGGCGTTGCCGCTCCGTCGGTGAGCTCTTACCTCGCCTTTCCATCCTTACAGCCGTAAGGCTGCGGTTTATTTCTGTTGCACTTTCCTTGAAGTCGCCTTCACCGGTAATTAGCCGGCACCCTTGCCGCCGTGAAGCCCGGACTTTCCTCGTGGATAATTATCCCCGCAACCGCACGGTCCGCTTAAATCCAGATAATTATAACACATCAGCGGCGGTTTGTCGAACGTTTTAGCCCCATCGTTTTACTTCCCGCCCCGCTTAAAACGTTTGACGGATAAACAAACGTTCCGTTATCGAAATCGCGCCTTTCTCTTACGCCTTCCTCTATCAGTTCGGAAAGCACCTGCCCGAATTCCGAAACGCTGTTTCTGAAAAGATACAGGGCAAGCGAACCGGGAACGGTATTTACTTCGTTCAGGTAAATTTCGCCGCCGCGGGTCAAAAGATAATCTATGCGTATAACCCCGCACGCGTACGTTTCACGGTAAACCAGTTCGGTTATTGCCTTGATCTTATCAGAGGTTTCCTTGGGGATATCTGCGGGAAAATCACGCGATAACGCGTGTTTTAGGCCGCTTCCGTACTTATCTTCAAACGACAGCATATCCCCGCCGGCCTTTGGATTTTCACATTCGGAAACGATTATTCTTCCTTTATGGCGGTAGGCGGCGCAGTTTATTTCGATAAAATCGCAAAGCGCTTTTTCGATTATTATCCTTCCGTCGAACTTCAAAGCGTATTCTATTGCCTCGATAAGTCGATCTCTGTTATCGGCGCGCTTTATGCCTATGCTCGAACCGAGCCGCGCGGGTTTGACGATAACGGGATACTCCATATTCCTTTCAACGGACGAAAGCACTAATTCGCGGTTTCTGTAAAACGCGGGTTTTTCCACCGTTTTATAAGGCAGTATATCAACGCCGAGTCCCGAAAGATAATATTTTGCGGCGGCTTTATCCATATATACCGAAGAAGCGAGCATATCGGGCGAGGCGAAAGGTATGCCCGATAGCCGCACGAGCCCCGCGACGCATCCGTCCTCTCCGTTAAGGCCGTGGCAGCAGTTTACGGCACAGAATATTTCGCATAGTTTTTTAAGTTTGCCGCGTTTTACGGAATACAGATTTCCGTCCCCCGCAAGCAGGGCGGCTTTTTCGGCGCCGTCTAATGAACGCGCCTTGTAAAAAGACAGATCGAACAGTTTATCCCCCGTAAAACAGCCGTTTTCCGTAATATACAGCGGAACGGGGTTGTAAATATTTTTATCCGTACAATTAAGGGCGAGCACACCCGTTATCACGGATATATCGCGTTCGCATGATACCCCGCCGAACACGAACAGCACGTTTTTCACGTTTCCCTTTTTCATGCAATCTCCTTTTCCGTCGCGGTGAAAATAAAAACACCCCGCGATTTTATCCGAAGTGTTTTCCTTTTTTATTGAGTTTTCTCCTAGGCTAATTGTATTTATCGGGAAGATCGTTTTCGAAGATAATAACGTCGCCGCGCTTTGCCAGTTTTTTAAGCTGCTCGCCGGCGGCGTCGAGATCGTTCACGCAGATTATATTTTCGCCCGGAAATTCCACGGAAACAAGCCCCTCTTTTATCTTATCTATACGGCGCTTGCCCACGAGTATCACCACGTTCGCGTGCGAAGCAAGCCGCCTGCCGAACTGATAATTTTCCAGATCTTCCGTATTGCCGAGTTCCACGAGTCCCGGAGTTACCACTATTTTCCTTCCCTCAAAGCAATCGAGAACTTCCATAGCGGCGATGGTGCCGTTTACGTTGGCGTTGTAAGAATCGTCTATAATAGTGTAACCCTTATCGTTTTCAACGAGTTCGAGCCTGTGTTTTATGGGTTTTATCCTGTTGATTCCGGCGGCGATCTCGGCGGCGTCAAGTCCGAGTTTTTCAGCCATAGCCGCCGCCATACAGATATTAGCCACGTTGTGCGTGCCCATAAGAACCGTGGAACATTCGGTTTTCGCGCTTCCGAAGCACAGCGTGAATTTAGTGCCCGAAGCGGTTACCTTTACGTTTTCGGCATAAACGGCGGGCGAATTTTCTTTTAATATACCCGCGCCGATCTTTGAAAAAGGGCACTTACGCATAAGTTCAAGCGTATTTTCGCTATCGGTGGAAAACACGGCGAAACCTTTTTCCCCCATACTCTCTATCAGTTCGTATTTGGTTTTTCTTACGTTTTCAAGCGTGCCGAACGTTTCTATATGCTGGCCGGTTATGCCAGTGATTATTGCGTATTCCGGCTTTACCGTTTCGGCGAGTTCTTTGATATCCCCCACGTTGCGCGCGCCCATTCCGGCGATGAACACCTCGTGCGAAGGTTTGAGTTTTTTTACCGTTTTACACTCGCCCATAGGCGTATTGAACGAGTGCGGCGTGGCGAGAACGGAATATTTTTCGGAAAGTATGGTGGCGAGTATTTCTTTAACGCTCGTTTTTCCGTAACTGCCGGTTATTCCTATCTTGATGAGATCCGGGCGGGAAGCAAGCGTTTCGGCGCATTTTTTTACGTATCTGCGGTTGTTGTACCGCTCGAACGGCTCGTTTACGTAATATGCCGCAAGAACGGTAAAAGGCAGCAACATCGGGGTAAAACATATTATCCCGTAGCGTAGCATGAACAGAAGCGCGTCGCTTCCGGCAATAAATTCCGTAAAGTTCAGAAGGGTTAGCCCGATAAAACCGGTAAGAAAACTTATGATCACGAAAGACGAGATAAGCCGCTTTACCCTGTTGGTTACTATAAGCGGAACTTTCGCCTTGGTTTTTCTGTCTTTTTTTATATATATCGCAAAGAACAGCAGGTAAAATACGAACCCCGTGTAAACTACCCATTCGCCCTCTATGAAAATCATTACCGCGATATTGAATATGAGAAAGGCCAGCACGCTTAATATCGACAAAATCACGAGGCGCATCATATATATGTTATCCCTGCGGCGAAGCCAGGAAAGAAACCCTCTGCCCTCGTAACCCGATTGCTGGAGCGTCTGCACGAATTTAAACGATGCAAAAAACATAAGCGCCGTATTGCATAGCGAAATAACAAGCGCTTCCGAAAGGCGTGCGCCTACGTTTATAAGTAAAGCCGTTAAATTCATTTCATCCTCCACCAATTGGTCGTTTTTGTGAGAAAAAGGACGTTTTATCGCTTGAAAAACTCCTCGGCAACGGCGTTGAAGCGCAGCGGATCTTCCGTAAAACAGAAATGCCCGCACCCTTCGAACACCGCAAGGCCGCTTCCCTTAACGTTCTTATTCAGCCGCCTTGCCATATACAAAGGCGTTTCTTTATCTTCGCTGCCGAACACGAAAAGCGTCGGCGCGGAAATTCTTCCGAGATACCCTTCAAGATGCTCGTTTACTATTTTAACGAAACTTTTCCGCATAACGGGAGACAGGGCAAGATAGTCGGCCGAGGCGAATTTATCGCGCCACTTTACCGAAAGACCGGGCGCGATTTTTCTTAAAATTTTGTAAACGCCCGTTTTGGCGTAATACGGAAGTTTTCTTTTAGGCTTCATTCCGGCGCAGCCTGCAAGCAACATTCTGTCTACCGCTTCGGGGCGCGTTGCGGCAAGTTTCAAAGCGATTCTTCCGCCGAATGAATGCGCAATTATATCCGCCTTTCCGCCGCAGCGTTCGCCTATCGCTTCATACACGAAATCCACGTAATCGTCAAGAGAAAAAGCGAAAGGCGGTTCGGGCGATCTTCCGAAGCCGGGAAGATCCAGCGCCACGGTTCGGCGGAAACGCGACAGATATTCCGTTTGAATTAAAAAACACTCTTTGCTTGAAAGGTACCCGTGCAAAAAAAGCAGAGGTTTGCCCTTTCCCTTTTCTTCCGCGGAGTAAGAAATTTCCATATTTTTATTCTCCGCCGTATTATTTGCGGTTTAAGGAACGGAATTTACCATTACGAGGGCGTCCTGCCCTTCGCCGTAGTAATTTTTTCTTACGTACACGGGAACGAACCCCGCCTTTTCGTACATTGCCCGCGCGGGCGCGTTGCCCGTGCGAACTTCGAGAAAAACGTTTTTGCAGCCTTTGGAGCGGGCGTATTTCAAAGCCTCGGCAAGAAGCGCCCCGCCCACGCCCGATCTGCGGTTTTGCGGGCGAACGGCTATAAGCGCTATTTCAGCGTCGTAAACGCAAAGAAGCCCCACGTAACCGGTAACCTCTCCGTTTTCCTCGCTTACAAATCCGCTGAACGCGGGGTTTTCAAGCGATTCTTCAAGCATTTCCTCACTCCACGGATCGGGAAAACTTACGCGCTCTATTTCCGCTACGGCGCGGGTATCTTCCGCCCGCCACACGCGGATCATCGGCCTTCCTCCGCCTGGCTTTTCCTTATATACAGCGGAAAAAGCGTTTCCGTATCGGTTGACGCTTCGGAAAGTTTCGCCTCCACCGCCGCGCGGAAACCCTCCGCGGGAGAAACGGTATCCGCGGCAACTCCGTCTATCTTAAACGGAGTTTTGAACGAATACCGGCCCGAATACCGCCCCAGCTCTTCCGTGGCGATATATGCGGGCGACAAAGTGATTTTTCCGTCCGAATAACCCGCCGCGTAAACGTGGGAATGGCGGGCGTCTATAAGGGCAAGTACGTTTTTCTCCGTACTATCGTATGCAACGCAATCGAAAGAAGTTACGCCCAGAACTTTTTTACCCAACGCGTAAGCGAGCGCCTTTACCGTAGCAACGCCTATTCTTATTCCCGTGAAGGAGCCCGGGCCCAGACAGCAACAGAAAACGTCGACGTCCTCTTTTTTAAGGGCCGCCCCGAAAAGCGCTTTTTCAACCGCGTCCATAAGAATCACGGAATGTTTAAGGTCGCAATTTTCGTTATAATAAGTATACGCGCCGTTATCGCCCCGCGCTATTACCGTAAGGTGCGATCCGCTTGTATCCACGGCAAGATAATTCATTTGCAATTCAATCCTCCGCGATTATTTCACGCGAGTTTTCACCCGTTTTTATTATAGTTACTCTCTTGCGGTTTTCGGGAAGCGCGGAAGCGATATTCTGCGGCCACTCGATTATACATATTCCGCCGGCGTAAAAATAATCGGTAAGTCCCAAACCTTCGGCATCCTCTCCGGACGAGAGCCTGTAACAATCAAAATGATAAAGAACCCCGCCGTAATCGTTCATATACGCGTAAGTGGGGCTGGTTACCTCGGCTGATATGCCAAGTCCCTTCGCCACACCTTTCGTAAAGGCCGTTTTACCCGCTCCCATCTCGCCGAACAGCAGTACTACGTCCCCTTTTTCTAAGGTTTTCGCGTATTTTTCACCGAAATCCACGGTACTTTCAACGCTTTCGGAAACAAATTTAATCATCAGTTTTTTCCCTTGCCGCGCGCGAAAATTCACATCCGCAAAAATTTTGGCGGTATAATCCGTATTCTTTGGAAAGTTCTATCGAACGGGCGTAGCCGCCCTTCTTTTTGAAGTCGGACGGCAGATATTTAACGTCCTTTCCTCGGGCGAGCGAAAATCCCGTTTCGTTTATTACGTCCGCCCTTTTATGCGGACTTACCGTAAGCGTGGTGGCAAAATAATCGAATTTTTCTTTAAGCGCGTAGAGGCACGTTTGCTCAAGGCGCAGGGCATAACAGGCAAAGCACCTTTCGCCGCCTTCTTTCTCATTTTCCATTCCGCGCGCTGCGGCGTAGAAGGATTCGGGATCGAAACCCGCGTCAATTACGGGAAAAGCCCCGTAAAACACGCGTAAAACGTAATTTTTAAGTTCGTTCAGCCTATGTATATATTCGGCTTCATCCGTTATGTTGGGGTTATAAAAATAACACGTTATATCGAAATTTCCGTTCAAAAATTCCAGACAGTACGACGAACATGGCGCGCAACAGCAATGCAGAAGCAGGCGGGGAATTTTCCCTGCCTCACGGTTTTTTAAGATCTCCTCTTCAAGCATCTTGTTAAAATCGGGCATTTTATCACCTCTTAAATAAGTTGCTTGGTTTTGCTTTTTGCAGAAGCCGCGGACGCCGGACGTTCGTTGGCGTATTCTTTTAAGTTGTAAACGGAGCGGCGGTAATCCTTGCCGAGCGAGTACCCCAGCCTGTACGCGGCCTTTCCCTCTTTAACGAAGATCATAAGCGCTTCCACTATATTTTCGCACACGGCGAATTCCGACGTTTTCTTTCCGTTCTTTACGTAAGAGATCTCCAGCGATCCCATCATTTTCTCGGGCGGGCGTTCAGACGCGCATTTTTCAAGGAACTGCCTGTTTTCAACGATATTGCCTACTTTTCCGAGGTATACTATGGCGGCTACAGAAGTTATTCCGGCGCGGTTTATCGTTTTGTTCATAACCGTTACCTTATCGGGAAATATTTCCACCACGGGAATACGCTTTACGGGCGTTTCTTTAAGCGTTTTAGGCGTTAAAAATATAAAAAGCACCACAAACGCGTTCAGCGCGAGGCCGAAATAGTATTTTGCGGATACGAACCATACGTCCATAAGCACGAAAAGGGTTACCATCACCGCGAACAGAACGAAATATTTCGTTCTGCGTTTGCGGTTGTACTCTTCGTTCGGGTAAAATTTAATGCCTTCGTCCATAATTTCTCCTCGGTAAAATAAAATCGGTTCGTTTTACACGTTTATTCCGTCCAACCGCTGGCGTGAAAGCGTACGGTAGTCGGTTGTTATAATCCTGTCGGCGCCGGCATTGAAAAGCGTTTCGGCGTCGTTCGCAGAACTTACCTTTCCCACCGCGTCTATCGGACACCGGTCGCCGAGCGTGCGCCTGAAAAGTTTTACCGCGTCGGCCGCGCGCGATATCCCCACGGCGCCTATCATCAGCCTTACCCTCTTAAAGCCGTTCGCCTTTACAAACGAAGCGAGCCGCGACGCCTGTTCCGGGCCGAGCGCGCCTGCAAGAAACATAGGCGTTACCGACCGCTTGGCTGAAAGCCTCTTCAGCACTTTCAGCCTCTTTTCCGCCGGTCTGAAATTGCCGGACGCGTAAAAAGATAAATTCACCGCCGCCGATACCGCCACTTTTGCCCGCAAAGCCGCGCGAATCTCAGTTAAAACGGCTTTTTGCCCGCCTGAACCGTAAGGGT
>JAGCZN010000036.1 GCA_017959995.1 Clostridia bacterium | reverse complement strand
CATGGTTGACTCTTCCGTGATGTCTACGTTTTCTTCGTAGAGGACTTGAAACGCCTCTTCCAGGCGCTGGCGGTTTAACTGATTTTTCAAATCTTCGGATTTTATCGCCTTTTCCATCTCTTCGAGCTCTATGACTCTTGCGCTAAGCCGAACGTATTCCGCATCGTAAGCGCCCAGCGTTATTTCGCCCGTCTTCTTCTTTTTGAATAGGTCGAGAATATGCTTTCTCGTTTCCAGTAGCCCCGTTTGCACGCTCTCCAAATCTGCCGTTTGGTGGGGTTTAATTATCTCTTTGAGGTTGTCTTTGACCATGTCCGTGATCTCGCCGTAATCGGTCACCAACCGTCCTACGGCGCGTTTGTAGGCATCAAATATATCCGCCTCTTTCAAGGGTTTCATCTTGCAGCCTTCATCTTATGCGTGCCTATGGGGCTCGACCCCAAAGCTAATCCCAGCGTGCAAGAGGGTTTTTCTTTGACGACCTTTGCGCGATATGATATAAGGCTAACGCCGCAAAGTGTTGCGATGCGTTCCTCCGTACGCGAGAAGCGCACATCACTCGCGAAAGCGAACATCACTTCCGAAGGAAACATCACGTTTCGACGAAGTCGGAACACATCGTTCAAAAACGCCTCGTTTGTAACTAAACGAGGCGTTTTTGGTGGAAAAAAGGGAATCAAAACCCTAACTATTAACTACAGATTCTTTATATCTCAACGGATTTTGCAACTTTTTCACCCGTTTTACTACCCGAAATCGTTGCAAAACTTCTAACAAAAACGCTTCGTTGAAATATAGCTTCCATTGTTTATAAATTCAGAAAATCTTCTCTGTACTTGACACCGAAGTGTTCCGCAAGCTCTTTTAACTCCTAGTCCTTTATAGTGTTTTTTCTTGGCAAATGAGCGGTCAGCATATATATCTGCGCGGCTTTTTCGACCGTTTCGATAAGACCGAACGTTTCGTCCATGGAATTCCCCGCACCGTAGATACCGTGCATGCTCCAAACAACCAAACGGAATTCCCGCATCTTATTTGCCGTTGCTTCGCCTATGGTGTTCGTTCCGCAAAGCATCCAGGGCAGCACCCCCACCCCGTCCGGGAAAACGACGATGCATTCGGTACACATTTCCCAAAGCGTGTGCGTTAACTTTTTTTCGTCGAGCTCGTGCACGAAATTCATCGCCAACATATTGGTAGGATGGCAATGCATAATAACCCGATTTTTCGGATCGACCTTTAATCTTGCGGAATGGCTCATCATATGAGCGGGAAATTCCGAAGTGAATCTGCCGCCGTCCTTAAAGCCCCATAGTAGTTGCGCGGTCCTTCCGTCCTCTTTTATCCTTACTATGCCGAGATTGGTTTCGGGGTCCTCCTCCACGTTCTTAAAGTATTTGCCCGTACCCGTTACGATAAAAAGCTTGCCCGCTAACTCTTTAGTTTCAAAGCCGATAGGGATCTCTCTGATTACTTCGTTTAAATCGAGATATCCATCCACTTCGCTATCGTTTAACAAATAGCTGATGTTTCCGCCGTTTCTCTCATCCCAGCCCAAACGGTACATGTTGGCAGCCGTTTTTTTCATTTCTTCAACGAATTTCGAGGTTAGAATATCATTCATAGTTGTCATTACCTTTAAATTTTTTCTACGTACTCCTTAAAGCGCCCCGTTTTCGGTTTACTTGTAATCCTGTTTTCTCAAAACGAGTAGCGTTACGGTTATAGCGACAGCTGTGTAAACGATTGCGATAATAATCGCATTTAAATACAGATTGTCGTAAGTTACCGAAATCAATTGCCTGTCCGCAGTCATACCGATATTTGCCACGTAAGTTCCATCGGGAATTTCCGCGCCCCCGAAATTGCCTCCGCCGAATTTGGGAACCATCATATTTGAAACGATCATATATACGGAGCGACATAGAATTTTAACGAACGCTCCGTCGCTCAGCGTGGGGATCATGGTCGCCAAAGCGTTTAAAACCACGAATAAAGCAACCGTCAGTATGATCGAAACTTTCATACTCTTTGTGGTGTTTACGACCGCCGAAATAACGGAGATAAACCCGATAAGCAGCGCAAGCTGGCAAAAAAGTTGTTTCCAGAAACCGGCGAGCAACGTGTGCTCGAATAAAAACGAACCTATAGCTGCCGATACGCCGACGCTTATTGCAAAAAAAACTATGGCAAGCAAATAGTTCTCAAGCAGCTTAACGAAAAAAACCTTATATCTGCTTTCTCCGCAGCCGATTTTATTTCTTATCGTGTTGTTGGTAAAATCCTTTCCGTTATAAAGCGAAACCGCGATTCCGGTCAATGTGGACAGAATTCCCAGATCCGCGCACTGCAATATAACCTTGCTTATCTCCGTTGCCGAAGAACTGTTTTTACTTAAAAAATAATAAACGAGGCAAATAAGAGTAGAAAGAGCGGTCAAAATGGCTGCGAAAATATAGAGTGATTTATCTCTTACGAGCCTGAATAAGTCTGCCCTGAATAAATTCATTATTCCGCACCTCCGATAAGTTTAATAAAGTATTCTTCCAGATCCATTCCTCCATAGGAAAAATGCTCGAGATATATCCCGTCCTCTTTAAAGCGCTCGCAGGTCTTCATCAGGTCGATCTCACCCTCCGCGAAGACTTTGCCGCCCTCCGCCCACGCTTCGTATCCTATCGCTTTTAAGGACGCGAGGGCTTTTTCCTCGTCGCTTACTGCAAGCGAGGAAACACTTTTCGTCGCCTTTGCGATTTCTTCCGCCGATATTTCTTTAAGGATTTTACCGTCGTCTATGAAAGCGTACGTCGTTGCCAACATTTCGAGCTCGGTCAAAATATGGCTGGAAATAAGAATGGTTATCCCTTTTTCCCGATTAAGCTTTAAAAGAAGCTCTCTTACGTCCTTTATTCCCTCGGGGTCCAAACCGTTGATAGGTTCGTCTAAAAGCATAAATTCCGGTTCGCCCAACAGTGCCATCGCTATATACAGCCTTTGGCGCATACCGAGAGAGAAGTCTCCCGCCTTTTTCTTCCCGGTTTCACCGAGTCCTACGTAATTCAACAGCTCTTTTATATCGCCCGTACCTCTCCTCAAAATCCTGCATTGGCATTTCATATTGTCAACGGCGGAAAGTTCGGGATAAATGGAAGGCGATTCTACCATAGCGCACGTCTTGCGCCTCGCGGCGTTTATTTGTGCGCTCTTGCTGTTTACTCCGAAAAGCGTAAATTCACCTTCGTCCGGGACTACAAGGCCCGAAATAACCCTTATGAGCGTGGTTTTTCCCGCGCCGTTTCTGCCCACGAAGCCATAAATATCTCCCTTGCGTACAGTCATTTCCACTTTGTTCAAAACGTAGTGACTCATATATTTCTTGGTAAGATTTGCGGTATGCAATATAATTTCTCTCTCCATAAAAGCCTCCTTATTTTATTCCAAGGCGTTTCTCGTAAACTCCGTATATAAGCGATTTTTCTGCATTCTCCGTACCCGTTCCCGCATACGTATTTGCGATCTCCTCTTTGGTCGCGGTAAATAAATTCACGGGGCGAATATCCAGCTCGTACAGGCCCCAGGTGTTCATTTCCCCAAAATAATCGTTATTTTTATAGAGATATCTGTTGGTCTTGTAAGTCCAGGACAGATACGACCAGCCCATTTTGTCGAACGCGTCAAACGCTTCGTGCCAATTCCGCTCGTCTCCCCACTCGCTGAACTCTCCTATTATTATGGGGACGTCGTACCCCATAAGATTGTGCGTTACCCTATAAAAATTGATGGAGAATTTTTCGGAAAAAGGCGTGTGGTTATAGTAGTGATATGAAATACAAATATTTTCCCAGCCGTATCTCTTTTCGTTTACTCCGTGCGTAGGGAAGGTAAAGCACTCCATGATGAGCATACGATTTTCATCTTCTTCTCTCACGACTTTATACAGCTCGTCGTAAAAATCGAAGTTTATCCTGCCGGTGAATTTTCCCTCTGCGCGCCGCGGCTCGTTGAGCAAATCGAAAGCGGCTATAACGTTGCGACCTTTATAGCGCCGTGCGATCGTACGCCATATTTCCTTCGTCGCTTCCTCGTTTTTTTCGTTGCCGTACAGGTCGAACGTCTCGTCGTTTCCGGAATGGATATCTTTATTCTGCGAACCGATCGCGCCGTGATAATCGAGAATAGCGTACAACCCGTACTTTTCGCACATATTCAGCGCCCAATCGATTTTATCGAACGCGTCCTCTCTTATCCGGTATCCGTCCGACGTTAAGTTGTAACAAGTAAAATTGATGCGCACGCAATTCAATGCGAGATCGGCTATATTTTTGAAGTCTTCTTCCCGGATATAGGTGTCGATATACAGTCGGTTTAATTCCTCGATATCTTCTTCCGTAAGATTGGGATTCGCCCGCATTGCCGCCAGCCCCCTTTTCTGAGTATATCTTCCCGTTTGAAAAGTCTGACCTCTGGAATATGATCCCCATCTGTCTCCAACGGAGCTTACCGCCATCCAGTACTCCTGATCGAACCAGTTGCCGAGGTTTACCCCGTTGAAGAAAAGAATATACCCGTTCTCGTCGTAAATATTTCTGCCGTAAGCCTGAACGTAGCCCGTATCGTTTTCTATGTGCGCCACCCTTTTTTTCGGGGGATTGGGATTGATCAGCGACAGAATGCCGTAACCGGACACCGGAACGACTATAACGATAAAAAGTACGGCGACAATTATCCAAACGATTGTTTTTTTCTTTTTAGTCATATTCTTCTCTTAAATTAAAATTCCCGCTATTTAATATTTTTTCTTTCCCCGAAGGCAACGTCAACAGGCAACGCGTGCCGACCGGAACTTTAACGTTTATTTCAAAAACTCCGTTCTCCGTTTTCCATTCGGCTTTGATTTTGCCGTAAGGAGTATCCGTTTCGCCCGAAGCGGAAGTGATTTCCCTGCACAACACGGGTTTTACCTTAAACTCTTTATAGCCGCCCGCCGCCGCTTCCAAACCGAGTACGCGCCTGTATAAAAAATCCCCTACGGCGCCGCCGGCATAATGGTTGAACGAAACCATCACGTCGCCTGCGTCCTTATTATTAAAACTTCCGTCCTCTTTCAATGCGTCCCAGCGCTCCCAGATGGTCGTAGCGCCCGCCTTGACCTCGTACAGCCATGAGGGGCAACTCTCGTTGAGCAGCATTTTATACGCCTCGTCCGAATACCCGTTATCCGCCAGCGCAAACAAAACATAAGGCGTTCCCGGGAATCCCGTGCCTATTCCGTACCCGCCGTTTTTAACAAGGCAGACAAGATTTTTCAGCGCGTTTTCCTTTTCTTTTCCTTCAAAAATACCGTAGTATACAGGCAAAACGTAAGCCGTTTGAAATTCGTTTTTAAGTTTACCGTTTCCATCGGTCAATACGGATCTGAAAGCGTCTGCCGTTTCGCTTGATAGCCTCCTGAAATATTTTTCGTCTTCTTCCTCGCCCAAAATGCCCGCGATTTCGGCTACGATTTCGCTTGAATTGCAAAGGCATGCCGTAGCTGTCCATTTCCCTCTTCCCATCCAGATTTTCCAGTTGCCGTCCGGGGCGCACCAATCTCCGTAATGGTGAAATTTCCAGATCCTACGCCTTTTGCCGAAAGAAAAAGCCTCCGCAAGGCGTTTGCATGCCTTCAAGTATTTTTTCATCATCGGATAGTTTTGCCTGAGAACGGCAACGTCTCCCCTGGCGCGATACTCTGCCCAAGGCACGAGAATACAGCTGTCTCCCCAATAATCTATGGGGAATTTGAACATCGTCTCAAACTGACCCGGGATAGCGATGTGAGGAACTATTACGGGTATCCCTCCCGAACGTCCCTGATCGCTGCGCATATCTTTAAGCCACTTGTCAAAAAACCTGCTCGTGTCGAAATTAAAAACCGCAGTAGAAGAAAACACGGCGATATCCCCCGTCCAACCCATACGCTCGTCGCGCTGTGGGCAATCGGTGGGTATATCCATAAAGTTGGATTTAGCACTCCAAACTACGTTGTCGTGAAGTCTATTCAATCTCTCGTCCGAACAGGCGAATTTCCCTACGACGGGCATATCCGAATAAATAGCAAGCGCAGATAGTTCCAGATCTTTTTCCTCTATACCGCTCACGCCCACGTACCTGAAGCCCATATACGTCATCGAAGGAGAATAGCTCTGCCTGCCCTCCTTTGCAATATACGTTACGGTAGCTTTTGCCGAGCGTAAGGCTTCGGTAAAAAGCTCGCCGTTTTGAAGTATTTCGGAATGGCGAAAAACTAATTTAGTGCCCTTTTTCGCACAAAATTCAGCCTTTATGACTCCTGAAAAGTTTTGCCCGAAGTCATATACGATCTCTCCGCTTCCGGACTTAAAAACGTTTACGGGCTTAAATTCCTCGTGCGAGCGGACGGGGCAACCGTAGCTTGCCGTAATATTTTTAAAGCCTACCTTTTCCGTCTTTGCGCTCTTCCAGCCCGCGCTGAGAAGATCGACGGTCGCATCGTAAATCTCTCCGTCGTAAAATTCCGCGAAACGGAAATTGCCTTCCTCCGTGACCTGCCAGCTCTCGTCCGTACCTATGATCTCGGCAGTACCGTCCTCGTAAGTTATACGCAACTCAAGTAAAAGCGCCTGCCTTCTTGCGTAGATTCTGTTCAGCCTTTTATGGGTGAACGAGCCGACCGCCCAGCCGCCGCCGACTACGGCGATAAGACTGCCGCCGCCGACCAAATATTCCGTGACGTCGTAAACCTGATATTGCAACCGATTTTTGTAAGACGTAAAACCCGGGGCAAAATAATCCCGACCGATCTTTTTATCGTTGAAATACAAATTATAAATGCCTACCGCAGTGGAGTATACGGTGGCGCTTTTAACAGGTTTTATTATACCGATCTTCTTTCGGAAGGTCATAGGCTTTGGCGACGTCTTCTTTTCTTTGAAAATATAATCGCCGTCGGTTATCCATTTTGCCTGCCAGCCGTCCGCCATTTTGCCCGTTTTAAACGTTGCGGATCTTTCAGCCGTATCGCCCGTATTGCTCTCCGCAATTACGGTAACGCGATATTCCGAATACGGCGCAAGCGGGGCGCCGTTATATACGTTATTTATCTGGTCGACCGTCTCCGTCTGCCAATCCCCTATTCTGATCGTCGCTTTTTTTAAAAATACGCCCTCTCCGTCGCTTTCGAGAGCGAAAGATATTTTCGGGTTCGGGTTATCCGTTATGCAGTTTTCCTCAAGTTTTTCAACAGTTAAATTAGTTATCTTTAACAGTCTCTTTTATGCCGAAAAGCGATGAAACTATCGTGTGTGACGAAGCGGTCGCGAGAAGCGTTACGCTGATAATATAGTTCTTTACCACGGAAAACGGGGTAAGCCCCGCCATAAAATATCCTAATGCGTCGAGCTGGTTATAAACGCTTAAAATCGTTGCAGCCGAAAATAAGACGGCTATCGCAAGCAGAACGAGATTTTTCCACTCTCCGAGCATTTTAAGGAACTGTAAAACAAAAAGCCCCGCGCCGAGTGTCAGCCCGATTATCAAAAGCGCCAAAACTATGCCCCTGTAAAAATTGACTTTTGAATACGCCACGGCCGCCGCGAGCATTATGATCCAGGACACGGCGAAAATGATAAAACCTATCGAGAGAAAATTTTTAAGACCTTTCATTTCTACGTTCCTTTGATATCGAATAGATATACGCGCCAAGGCAGACCGCGCTTAAAACGCCAAAAATAACGTTTGCCGCAATAAGGGTTATCTGCCACCAATTCGTATATTTCGTTATTACCGTTTGCTCCGTTAATCCGTTTATCTGATTGCTGTTGACTTCCTGATATAAAGTATAATGCAATACTTCCTTCATTCTCGATTGCAGCTCGGCGTTGCCCTTTACTTTACTCTCGTCCAATACGCCCAACCGCGCGTTGGAATACATTTGTTTATGCCCCACCAGCATAACGCCGCCGCCGTTTAAGAGATTATCCCACCAGTTCATGACGTTAGCCGCCTCAACGCCGTCGACCGCGTCGGAAATAAGCGAGCCGATATAGCCCCATTCTTTACGCAAGACGTTTATTTGCAGCTCCTTCGAGGCGCCGCTCCAAATGCAGCCCGCGCGATTAAAAGAAGTCATAAGTCCGGCGACTTTATTTTCCCTGCATATCGTCTCGAACGGGCGCAGATAGATTTCTCTTGCCGCCTGTTCGTTGAGAAAAGTCGCAAGACCTATTCTTCCGTCCTCCTGCTCGTTAAAAGCGAAGTGCTTGGCGGTGAGCTGAACGCCGGTATTTTCTGCGCCCTCACAGAAGCTTTCGGCTATCAGCGAGGTCAGAACGCTGTCCTCGGAATAGTATTCGTGCGTTCTGCCCATATAGGGAGTTCTGTGTATATTTATAGCGGGGGAAAACATAGTGGGAATGTTATGCCACAGGGAGTCGTTCCCTATTATATTGCCCTGTCTTTTAATAAGTTCAGCGTTAAAAGTAGATGCCACAACCGGCTCCGTAGGAAATGTGTTTAAGCAATAAGTCGAATACTCATCTCCTTTGGAAACATAATACGGGTTGCCCTTATACTCGCCCGACCAACTCTTGTCGTAGCTGCCTCTCTGATCGGAAGCAATCCCTATAGGTCCGTCCGCGCTTCTCGATGCGGGGGCGCATATTGAAGGCAATTCCTTCCAGCCGCCGCTACCCTCGCGGATAAATCGGCAAGCCTCTTCGAGCGTGATCTGATTTAATAAAACGTTCCACTTATCGTCGTCAAAGGAGAGCCCGTACATATCGATAAGTTTATAATTTGTTTCCTTACTGCCCCAGACAAGGTCCGTATCGTCGTGCGAAATGTCGGTTACCGATCCGTTGTTGAGATGCAATTCCATCTCCGCGGTAGCCTTTACGTTCGGGGTATGCGCTTCGCTTAACGAGCCTAAATATCCGAAATCGTTGGATATCGGCACCCCATAAGTTTTCCAGCCTTTCGACCAGTCGCTCCTTGTGAAATACTCGACGGTCACGTTTGCGCAGAGATTATTGAGGTCGGCAAATTCAAACTCGTTGGTGATTTTTTCTCCGTCGGCGCCTAACGAATACCGATAGGGATCGAATCCGGTTATACCGTTCGTGTTTACCGTCTTTACATTGTCGGTAACCGTTTCCGCCGGGTTGCCGTAAATATCGGTCAAGCCCGTCTTGCCCTGATACGCAAGAATATTGTTTAAAGCCTCGTGGGCGCCGTTGCCAATCGAAAAATAATAGGTCCCCTCTTCGAAAATATAAGTTTTTGCCTCCGTATAATCGTAAGACGTCAAGTCGTTTAAAGATGCCGTAATAATAAAATCCGACGATTCTCCTGCAAAAAGCGTTCTCGTCTTGGTAAAACCGATCAACTTGACGGCGGGCTTTTCAACGCGGTTTTTGATATCGTATTCCGTATATGGCAACTGAACGTATAACTCTAAAACGTCTTTACCCGCATGATCCCCTATATTTTCCACGGTGCCGCTCACCGTGATTATTCCCGTTTCCCAATCTAAATTTATCGAAGAGAATCTTTCTTTGAATTCTGTATAACTCAAACCGAAACCGAAAGGGTACGATACTTCTTTATTGTAATCCCATTCGGGACCTATAGCGCCGAAAGAGGATTTTGCGTTTCTGCCGGTCTCAAACGTATCGGCGTAACGCGTTTCGTAATATTTATATCCGACGTAAACGCCCTCGCTCTCCACGACGTACCGACCGCCCTTATTCAAATCCTCGCGGCTTTTGCCCTCGAACAGATAATTGCCGAAATTTTGCATCGCGGGAGAACCCGTAGAATTGACCGCGTAAGTGTCCGTAAACCTTCCGGACGGCGAGAGGTCGTTGCCGTCCCGGTCTTTGCCGCAAATAACGTCTACCGCACCCTTAAAAGAGACCCCGGGCGCGCCGACCCACAGAATGGCGTTTACTCCGTCGTCGTTTTTCAGCTCGTCGATCTCCATAGCGGCATCGCAGTTCAATATTACGATCACCTTTTCGAATCTATCCTTGGCGAACTCTATGGCGGAGCGCTCATTTTCGGAAAGTCCTAAAACGCCGTATCCCTTGCCTCGGTCCTCGCCGTCGACTATAAAATCGACGTCCGCCGCGAAATCGGCGTTCTCTCTGTTCTGTCTGCCGATAACTACGAAAGCGGCGTCGTTATAAACTCCGACAGACCTTAGCTCGGTTTCGCCGAGATATTTGTTTAAAGGCACTTCTCCCGTCGTTACGTATCTGTTTGCGGAATCCGCCGACGAGGGGTAAAAATTATATTTTCGCTGCATTTCGGAATAGAAGGAAATCATCGTTTCATTGACCGCGTATCTTTCCCTCACGCTATCCTCGAAGGAAGCGTATTGTTCGCCGGAGCCGCGCTGTTCCCACTCTGTAGGGGTTCGACTCCCTCCCCACGATCCGCCGTATACGGGGTCGTGACTGCGTATCCCCAAAAGCGTAACTTTTTTACCTTGCTCTAATGGGAGCGCTCCGTCGTTTTTGAGAAGGACGCTTCCTTCTTCTGCGATCTCCCTCATCAATTTCTCTCGTGCGGAAACCAATTCGGAGAGATTTTCGTAGTCCGACTTATACCGCATCGTTTGATCGTTATACGTAAGCCCGTAAATTTTATAATTGCCGGTGCCCAATACTCCGTTGATAAAGTTCGCCCGTTCGAAGGCAAGTCCCGTAGCCGATAGCACGAGCGCGAACAGCATCGTGAAAACAGACGCCGACAATCTTAATAAAGTTTTTCGTCCGAGAATTTTTTTTACCATTTTCATGATCCAATGCGATATTTTATCGTGGAAAACTCCGCATATAAATCAGCTCGATTTCTTTTTTGCCTCTCGCCTTGCCTGATACCTGGCTTCCTCCTCTTCGAAGTTCAGGCCTTTCTTCGCGCAACGTGCCCTTAATTCTTCCCTGCGGTTTTCTTCCGCCTGTTTATCGGCCTCTTCCTGCTCCAAACGCAGGCGTTCTTGAGGATCGATCCATACGCCGCCATCGGCAAGCACTTTTGCCTTTTGACGCTCCAAAATAGTTTTATGATCCTCTTCCATGCGTTTTTCAACGTCTATGGGAATAATTATAATGGCGCAGATCACGTAGCCTATCATCATAAAGCCGATATAGCACCAAACGAACACGTTGTTGGTTGCGGCGTTCTGCGCGGCGGCGATCACCTCTCCGGTAACGGGGTCCGTAGTGGGCGCGATATATCCCGTCGCATTGAGCATGCCGTTAAAAATTCCCTGACATAAGCTTTGCAAAACGGACATTATGATGCCGGAAACGGAGACCGAAAGTCCGTCGCACCTGAAGCCGTTTTTAGCTTCGACGTGATCGAGAACGTCCGCGATCAAAGCGTAAATTACGTACGCGGCGGGCGCCGCCCCCAAACACTTCAGGAATAAGCCTATCACCACCATAACCCAGGAATAGGGGTTGATAAAGGCAATCAAACAGCCTGCGGCGGATATGATAAGTCCGAATAAAATGCTGTTCTTTATTCCTATCTTATTCGTAAGCGGCCACACGAACAGCACCGCCGCCGCAAACGGAATACCCGTTACTATACCCAGAACCGTCTGAGTGAAACCGTCCTGATACGTACCCAAAATATAATTGCAGTAATACGCCATCGAGAAGTTCTGCATGGCTCCCACAAACTGGAAGATGAAGAAAAATATCATCACGAGTACCCAATATTTTTCGGTAAACAGCGCCTTAAGCTGCTTTCCTAACGATACTTTTTCTTCTCTGATATTCAGTTTAATGCCTTCCTCGGTTATTCTTTCGCGAGTGAAGTAATATTGCAGCGACACGAACATCAAGGAAACCGCCGCAATGATACTCATATATATAAGCCATATGTTCTTATCGTTGTTAAAAAACGGCACGATCATAGGCATAATAATTGCTCCGAAACTGCTCGCCGCCGTTCCGGCTATGCCGCTTACCGACGATAAAAGCGACCTCTGCTTTTCGTTGCGGGTGGAGAGCGGCACCATTAAACTGTTGCTTACCGAGTATAGCGGGTATGCGACCGAATAATAGATAATATAGGAAACGGCTATCCATACGAGCATTACGGTCTGATTGCCCGACGGTATGGCGAACATAAAAACGGTGGAAACCGCTATTAAAACACCCGCCAAAAGCAGATACGGGCGCGCTTTGCCCTGAGACGTTCTCGTTCGGTCTACTATCAAGCCTACCGCAAAATTTCCTATCGCGATCAAAACCGCGGAAATCAACGGGAATATCGACAAAAACGCCATTGCGTTTTCGCCGAGATGCAGTACGTCGGTCCAATACGTATTAAGGAAGGTCACGAATATTTGGCTCGTGAGCATTCCCCCTATCGGGCCGATAAGATATCCTAACGCGATTTCTTTGAATTTTACGTTCGCCGACTTTATTCTCGTGCGAAAAAAAGGCGAAGAAAATAGACTTTTTTTGTTTGACATTGTATTATTCATAAATCGTTTTCCCCTGTTTGTCACGCTTGTATAATATCATACCGACGCAGATAATTCAATACGGCTGGCACGAACCAAAAAGAACGGGCACGAACGCCCGCCCTTTTTTAATTTAACTGACTTCTCGCTTATCTTTTTCTCTTTAATTTAAATTCCAAAACGTAACTCGTTACGTAAAGTCCCGCCGTTAACGCCGTTAAAATACCTGAAATTATAACGACTGCGTTTATCGTTTTTTGCCACCACGGCGTCACGTTGACTATTTTCGTATCGCTGGACCAGCCGTTCATCGCCGCAGAATAATTTGCCGTGACGTAAAGTATTCTGTGAGCGGATTCGCGCATAGCGGAAACGACCGCCGCGTTGTTTTTATATGCGTTCAGATTGAAATCGTCCGCTCCGTTAAACCAGAGATCGGTGCCCGCCATAATACCGTCCAGAAGCGTCATATACGATTTACCCGGGCCGTCTACCATATCGGTGAGGACAAATCCGTCAAACCCGAATTCGCTGCGGAGTATATCCGTCATCAGGCCCTTGACTGCGCTTGACCACTTGCATCCCACGCGATTGAAAGAGGACATAAGGGCGTGTGAATTGCCGCGTTTGGCGGAAAGCGCGTATTTCCATGGGGCAAGCATTATTTCGCGCGCCTCCTGTTCGTTTACCCACGTACATATACCGGAGCGCTGCGTTTCCTGGTCGTTGAGAACGAAGTGTTTCGGATACGCCACCACGCCTTTATTCTGCATAGCTTTGATCTGGTGCATCGCCATTATGCCCGTGAGATAAGGATCCTCTGAAAAATATTCGTGAGCGCGGCATCCGTAAGGAGTTCTGTGAATATTCATACCCGGCATCCAAAGCGCATTCTTGCCTACGAATAGCGCGTCTTCGGCAAGGCAATCGCCTATTTCTTCAAGCAATTCCACGTTGAAAGTTGCCGCCCAGATGCCTTCATTCGGAAAACGTCCCCTCGTTACGGAAGCCTGAATGCCCGTGGGCAGATCGCTGCCGTCCGTTTCAGGCTTGCCCACGCTTGCGATCGCCGCCGTGGTAACGTAACCTTTGGTCACTAAATCGTTTAGATCATCGAAGGAAAGCTCGTCGAGCAGCAGATCCCATTGCTCGTCGTTATACGGAACGGGCTCGCCGTTTTCGTTCATTGCAATCGCCCTGTTGCTCAACATAATAATGGTAATGCCGTTCTGTGCGCCCATTGCGGGCATTTTCACCCCATCCGACGAAGGCGCTTCCGCATTTTTGAGATCTTTGCTCATCTGATCGGTAACGGAAAATCTGACGGCTTCGGTGGGCCAGGTCTTTACCCAGTCGCGACGGGAAACGTAGGTGACCTTATTGTCGCCTCTGCCCGAATACAGATTCATATCGCTGTCGTCCAGCCGATTGGTAATCTCTTCACCCGTTTCCCGAGAGTATCTGAACGTTTCCTTGTCGAGGGAATCTTTGGTAAAGCAGATCTCGGCCAGATTTTTGTCGCCGATATCTTCATCGGCGGCGATTTCGTAGTGCGAGGTCATATTGAGCACTTTGCCTTTCGCCGCAAGGATATTATTGAGCGCGTCGTGAGAATCTCTGCCTACGCTCAAATAATAATCTCCCGCGCTTAGAATATACGTCTTTGCGCCGTAGGCGTCGTACGAAGCAAATTGCGATTTTTCCACGGTAATTTTTACTTCTTCGCTACCTTCGGGCTGCAAAAGCGAGGTTTTCGCAAATCCCGCAAGTTCAACCGCCGGCTTCTCCACGTTATATTTACTGTCGTAGCCGTCTACGTCGTATGGTTTTTGCAGATAAACCTGAACCGCTTCCTTGCCGGCAAGCTGCCCTGAGTTTTTAACCGTAACGCTTACTTCATAAGCGTCGCCCTTGTCCTCGACGCCGAAATTTTCATAGCTGAATTCGGTGTAGCTCAATCCGTACCCGAAAGGATACGCCACTTTGTTTTCATAATTATAGTTCGCGGTGGAATCGTAGCCTTCCACTACGTCCGCGTATCTCGTTTCGTAATAACGATACCCCACGTATACGCCCTCTACGTATACGCCGTAATCCGCCTGCGTATCGTCGAGATTGTATTGCGAGGCGTTTTCGTAAACCTGAGAGAACGCCATATTTTCGCTGAGTATCCAGGAAGCCATTGCCGGCGAAGAAAAGTTATCTTTCACGTAAATATCCGAAATTTTCACCGAGGGGTTTATTTTCCCTACCAAAGCGTCCGCCACGGCGAATATGCCGGCGGATCCGACGTTGCCTATCCACATGATCGAGTCGACGCTTATCTGGTTGTTATCCAGGAAATCCAGCTGAATGGGCGCGGCGGAGTTAAGTATAACCACTATGCCGCCTATTTTATTTGAATTTTTAAGTTTTGTAAGTTCCGTTAATAAATCTATTTCCGCCTGAGATAACGCGAGATAATCTCCGTTTACGGTATCGCTGCCCGTGGCGGGAAGATCGATCATGCCCTCGCTTCCTTCTCTGGAAAGAACCAAAATAGCTGCGTCGCCATATTCCTCGATGCTGGCTCTGGTATCGTAATTCATAGCGCTCCAAGGGGCCTCGTTTACTATCCTGACTCCCTTGTTGTTGATCGTAAGTCCGTAAGAGGATCCGATCCCGTCGGCATAGAAATTCCACAGCGTGGGATTTACCTCGATATCGTCCGCGGATAAGGCGTCTTTAAACGAAGTGAAGACGTCGTCGTTGGGCTTTCTCGTCCCCTGCATGCTCGCGTTCACGTCAACCGAGGCGTGTCCGAGTAAGCTTACTCTTTTCTTTGACGTTGGACTTGTGTTTAGCGGAAGAAAATTCCCGTCGTTTTTCATAAGGACGAGGCCTTCTCCTTCTACCCTTTTAACGACGTCGTCTATATGTTCGCGCAGGGCGTCCTTATCGCCGTAATCCGTAGCCCAATATTGCGTATTAGTCTTATCGGCGTTTGCGTCTTCGATAATTTCAAAGGATCGGGTGCCGAAAAATCCGTGCAATTGAACCGAGTAAAGGCCCGCTACGTAATTGAGAAGCAGGGATATGACGAGCACGGTGGAAAGCACAACCGATAAAGCGCCCCATAACGCGCGCGAAAATAATCTTTTCATTGTTCGTTTCCCTCCTTAAAAAGCATTGCGGAAAGAGAATCTTTGTCGGTTAAGATCGCCGCCGCAAGCATCAGCAGGAAAGCCAACCCGCCGACGACGAGCGCCGCTATAAGCGCAGACGATAAAGTATATCCGTCGCGCCCGTCAATAACGTTTACGATATAACTGAGCTGTGAAACGATATACAAAACGAAACCGGCAAAGAAACACAGATATCCGCCGAACATAAGCGCGCGAATACTGTAAAAGATAGATATCAGACCTATCGCTATGCCTATCGACAATAGGATTATAGGCTCTTTGGGAAGATACGCGTTAAAACTCGTTGCGCCCGTGGTTATATAAAGAATAAGTTCTATAAGCGCAAATATCTCCGCGACAGCCAGAAGGATCAATCCGATTTTCCCTCTTTTGCTCTTTTTTGTAAAAATCTCAATAAATTTCATTATTTACACCCCTTATTTGCCTATAGTGTTGGAATAATGATAATCCTTGCTTGACCAACCGATTTCGGCGTCTGTATAAATGTAGATACAATCTATAAGAGGAGCGTCGGCGTCGAAAGTATTATCGTGATAGTTGTTGTTCGTGACCATAATTCTGATTACGTTTTCGCCTTCGTACAAGAATAAATCGGTAGCTACAAGGAAGTTTTCGAACTCACGTTTGAAATTCTGGCCGTCGTACGTCAGTCCGTCTACTCCGATGTAATTTCTGCCAACGGCCCCGGAAAGAATAATATCGTCGTAGTCGACTACGTAATCTTCCACGAATTCGCCGTCATCGTCGTAAAAACCGACTATAATGGAAAGATTGTAATCGTAACCGTTCATCGTTGCCGTTTTGTTTTTGCCGAATATCATATCCTCCGCTTCAACCGAAAGCCTGAGTTCCAGCATGGCGTCATCCGTATCCTGCTCGGAAACGATGACGAAATCGAGATACGTGCCCGGGAAATACATATCGCCGACGTAATAGTTATTGCTCGTATTATTTTCCTCTCCGTTGACGTAACCTACGTGTTTTTCGTCGCCGTTATAGATCATTCCCGTTCCGTCGGTATTGTAAGAGAACGCTCCATACCCTCTCTTGCCCGCAAAATCGACGTTTTCCGCTTCGAAAACGTATTTCGCAAAAGTGCGGGCGAATAAAATTAAAGGTTCGGATACCAGATTGCCGAAGTTATACGGAACGTTCAATTCTTCGTCGATGTACCAGGCTACGTACAGATATTCCTCTATGATGCCGTACTTATCTTCGAACATAAAGTTTCCGATAACGTCGTTCGCAGCAAGCTCTCTTATTGCCTTATCTCCGGAAGGTTCGGTTATAGTTGAGCCGAGATCGACCTGCGTCGATAACGCCTCTATTTCCACAGGATTGCCCTCCCTGTCCAGATAGAAAAATCTTACGGCTACCTTACCCGCCGGATCATCCGAGGAAAGCCACTTTGCGTAAAGCACGAGCGTTTCCGACGAAACGGGATCCGTATCGGCAAACTGGTCGGTGAAATCGGAGTCGGTATACCAGCCGAGGAAGGTATAATCCTCTCCCCTGTCCTTGTAGTTTGCCAGATCGATGATTTGGTCAAACGTGCCGGTAATTTCCACGGCCTCGCTCCCGTCGTTCAGATTAAGAATTACCGTTACCTGCTTAGCCTGCCAACCCGCATAAACCGTAATGAATTCCGTTTCTCCTCCGATTGTTTCTGTCAATAAAAACTCTTCGGTGCACGCGGGATCTTTATACCATTTCCCGGTAAAGTTGTAGCCGTAGCGGGTAACGCCGCCTTCGGGTTCCGATACCGTTTCGCCAACGTTCACCCGCACTTCGGGAATTTCGTCGGCGCCTTTAGAGTTAAGGTCGAAAATAACCTTCGCGACCTGTAAATTCCATTTTGCATACAAAGTAATATCTTCTTTGATCTCTGCTTCAGCGTCAAACGGATTACGATATTCGTTATCGGTATACCAACCGTAGAATTCGTAGTCCGGGCGGCTGAGTTCGGGTGAATCCTCAGTCAATAACGATATCGGATCGCCCGAGTTCAATTCAACTTCCACGCCGTCGAGGACGATATCGTCGTACATCAGATCATAAGAGATCAGCACGATATTTTGTTCCCATTTTGCGTAGAGCGTGATTCCCCTGGTGATATTTCTGTTAAAATCGAACTCGTTGATTCCGGCGGCATCGGTATACCAACCGATGAAACCGTAACGGTAAAAGCTCGGTTCGTCGGGAATATTCACCGTAGAGCCTAAATTAACGTCCTCCGTCAAAGGTTCCGAAGCGGTCCCGTCGGGATAGTTGTAATTGAAAATAACGGTGGCAACGGCGTCCTGCTCCCATTTTGCGTAAACGTTTGTATCTTCCGTTATGGGCGCGGAAAAGTCGAAAGGAGTTGTCCCTCTGCTGCCAGTGAACCAGCCGAGAAATCTGAATCTGTCCCTTATGGGATCTTCGGCGGGCCTATCAACTGTTTTCCCGTCCTCCACTTCAACCGCGATCTCGTCGGCACCGGCGTAATTGTAATAAAACACGACGGTATGCATGCCGTCATTATCGCCGACGTATGACGAACCGGTGGAATCCTCTACCTTTCCTTCGCAGGCGGTGAGAGTAAGTGCCGAGAAAACACCCAGCAATAAAACCGCAAGCGCTAAATAAATCCACTTTTTCATCATTACCACCTTAAAAATGTTTTTTGTCTTAATTTTCATTATGGCGGGATGTATTACACCCCGCCATAAAGTTTACCTTTTTTTAATTAATTTTGCAATAGGGTTTACTGATCTTCCTTCTTTTTGCGAAGAATTTTTATCGCCGCATAGCCTGCAAGAGGAGCCAGAAGTGCAAATCCGCTTATGCCCATCGAGGAGCCGCAACCTTTTTTCTTGGTGCTTTCACTCGGTTGATCGGGTTCGTCGCCGGGTTCGTCGCCGGGTTCGTCGCCGGGTTCGTCGCCGGGTTCGTCACCGGGTTCGTCGCCGGGTTCGTCGCCGGGTTCGTCGCCGGGTTCGTCACCGGGTTCGTCGCCGGGTTG
>JAGCZN010000035.1 GCA_017959995.1 Clostridia bacterium | reverse complement strand
TACATCGAAAGGGCGTTCCCCTCGCCGAACGCGCGGGAATCACCGTTTTCGCCTATTTCCCTTTCATCTGACGAAGGCGAATAGAAGGCTTTTATCGTTTCGTAACCGGTAAGACGGAAATTATTTACTTCCGTTACCGAATATCTTCCGTTATACCCTTCGTCACCCTCGCTGCGAACGACTACGGTAATACTGTCGGACACTTCGGCGCCCGAAGAGTTTTTGCCCTTTGCCTTTATTATTGCGGTACCGCTAGACTTGGCGATTATCGTTCCGTTGAGAACGGCGATAACGTCGTGCCCGGTAACGTCGGTAACTTCGTAATCGAGAATGCTGAGCCAACTGTCATCGGGGAACACTTTGAGAACGTCGGATACGGGCTTGGTCTCGTTGGGATTGAGTTTGATTTCGTCTTCCGTAAAGGCAAGCCCGAGAATTTCATCCGGCAGGCGGATCTCGTAAGTAGCCTGGTTAAGCGCGTAATCGTAAACGTTTATTATATAAGAATTGTTGTTTTCTGCAATTGAAACGTTTCCGTATCCGTCAAAGAGGAGCCCTGCCGACTGCTTGATGCGTTCAACGTAATCGGTAAGTTCCACGCTTACCACGGAAGTTGAATTGTACGATGAATAAACGGGCGTTACGTATTTACCGAAACCTGCCATTTCAAACATATACTCGCTGCCGGGCGCGGCGCGCCTTATCTGCCCTACTGAAAAGCCCATTGCGTAATGGTTATCGTAGATGCTTACGTCGGCAAAGAGAGACGTTTTTTTGGTCATTCTGTCATACTCGGAACGGTAGGTAACGTCCGTAACGATAGGCGCCTCGAAATCGACGTAAAGCGGGAAGCTGAAAACGTTTCTTAAGTTCGAAGCATCCTGTTCCTCTTTCGTGCCGTAATCCGTATACGTTTTTACCGTTACCGTATATTTGGTGTTGTTTTTGAGATCGTGCTCGATGGCTTTGAACTTTACTTCCATAGAGGACGGATATACGTTACCCGTACTGTAAGACTTTCTTTGGTTGAAATCGCTCATAGCGTAGATCACTTCACCGGTAGCGTCGTCGGTAATGGTGAGATCCCACTCTTTTACGTTTCTTAAAAGTCCCGCGTAGATGTTTCTGATGGAAGTTACGGCGGAGCCGTCACCCGCTTCGTAATTGGATATGGCTATTTTATCACGGTCGGCCGCTATCTGCGTAGCGGAAGGATTCTGAACGAATACGTACTGCCCCATACCGACTATATAATCGCTGTGCGTACCGCCTATTACGCGCGTGGCGTAAGCGTCCGGCATCAATTTATCCACTTCGTCAAGACCCTGGTTCCTGTCGTCTTTATCGGTATCGTAAAATTCCTCGTCAAAGATCGGGGCTTTGTTCCAATCTCCGTAAAACGCGAGGAAAGGAACGTTCATATTTACCGACGCACCGCTCTTTGCGCTGAAAGTTATAAAGCCTTCAACGTACATTCCGTTTTCAAAATTGTCTTTCAGATATTTTCTGTCGCTTTCGGTAAGCGTGAGTTTTACGGTTATTTTAGCCGTACCGTTGGGACTTACCGAAACCACTCTGCCCGAAAGCGAACCGTTGCCCGTTACGGAAACGATCTCCGTTCCCGCGCCGAGAAGATAACCTTCCTGCGTAGAGGTCTGTTCGTCGTGTCCGGTATAGGTGGTACCTATGCCTTCGGTGACAGTTAAAGAGTTTACGTCGTACGAAACGGTGGTGCCGGTAACGTTGGTAACGTCGAAAGTCATTGTGTAAACGCCTTTCTGCTCCTTATCGTCGCCTAATTCTATCTTGGTTTTATCCATAGCGAGTCCGTCCGCTCCGTAAGTGGTTATATATGCGGAAGTAGTTATGGATTTCGTTATGTTTACAAGCCCCGCGCCTTGTTTTCTTACGGCGGCGGGAAGCCCGTTTTTATTCTTTATAATGTCAGCGGTTGACATCATCAGCCTGTTTACGTAAGAGGTGATTTCCTTGGGCGAGGGATCGCCGAACACGCCGCTGTACGTTACGTATTGACGGATGAGCGCAGTAGCACCCGACACGTTCGGGCAAGCCATCGAAGTGCCGGAAAGCCTGTCGTACGACTGACCGGGAACGGAAGAATATATCTCCCCTCCGTGTCCGGTTATTTCGGGTTTGATCTTAAGATCGGAAGTCGGCCCCCAGGACGAGAAATCCGACATGAACGGGCCGGCGGCATTCTCGCGGCTAATTACTATCTTTCCGGTGCCGGGCCCGGCGAGCAATTCGCCATCGTCCTGCGAGATAGAACAGACCGCGCCTATATCCGCGCCTACCTGCATGGATATCTGACCGGAAATATTGTTATATATGATTGCGCCTGCGGCGCCCTTTTCAAGAAGAGCGATTCTCACCTTTTCTTCAAAAGTGGTTATACCGCGCTTTATAAGCACTATTTTACCGTGATAATATTCGTTATCGTTGGGATAGTCGGAAGATCTGCCTATGCCGGGAATGGTAACGTATTCGAATTCCTTGCTGTTCAAACCGGTATCTTTGAGGATATCGTCAACGAAATTCTTGTATTTTGCGGACGACGTAGTTGCCGCTTCGTTGAAATATATTATCTGGTTGCCGTATTTGATGTAAGGCGTGCTTACGCCGTTTACCGAGGCTACGGAAAGAGCCGCCCTGTAAGTTGAGGGCGAACCTACCGTACCGGAATCGGGATTGGAAGTAAGCGGGTTGGTTCCGTTTTTAGTTGAGGACGCGGTGGCGTTATTGTTGTTGCCCGCCGCGGTTACCAAAGATATGCCGGCATCGTTTATCTTATCGTATATTACGTTTACTTCCTGCTTATCGACTTCGCGCGAAAAGCCCGCAGCGGAACCGAGCGACATATTTATAACGTCTACGCCGAGAACGACGCAGTCTTCAAGCGCGCCGAGAAGCCACGAGGTTTTCGCACCCGAGGTCGTATCGGAAAACACCTTCATTATCGCCAGCTGCGCATTGGGCGCAACGCCGGTTATTTCGTCATCCTTACCTGCTATGATGCCCGCAACGTGCGTGCCGTGCTCTGAGTTTATGGGCAACACGTCGGGATCCTTGTCCGCGTAATCGTACGCATAAGGAACTTTTATGTTCATATATACGTCCTGCGCGGTAAGCCCCGGGGTAAGTTTTGCCGCAGCCGTTTCGCCTATGTTTACGGAATAAATATCCGCCGCGTCGTTGGACGGATTGACTTTTATCCTGTTGTTTGCGGTATCGAGCGTAAATTTTTCCCTATCGGTGGAAAAGTTGCTTACGCTGAACGCGGTGTGCGTGTAATCGAGGCCGGTATCGAGTATGGCAACTACTACGCCGTCGCCCTGATAGCGGGAATTTGCGCTGTTGAATATACCCGTGGGATAAACGTCAACCTCATTGGTGATGACCTCGGTAGTGGCGGCGGGCTCGTAAACTTCGCCAACTATAAGAGTGGCGTCCGCCCCCATTATTTCGCCCACTTTTCCGAAATCTTTGGCTTTAACGGTTATTTCAAATCCGCTTAAAATGGTATCGTAAACCTCGCCGAGCGTGTAATCTATTTTGGCTTTGTCAAGCTTGCCGAGAAGTTTTTTCCTTTCCTTTTCGACTTTTCCTATTATCGCGGCGGCTTCTTTTGAAGCGGCGTATTCGGTAACGCTCTCTTTTCGCGCGGATGCGTTATACGAATCGATAACGGCGCCCGTTCCGTTCATGGATACGATAAGCGATATTTCGTCGTCGTCGATTATATCGTCGGACAATTTATACATTACCGAAGGATCGTAGTAACGTTCGGCGTCGCTCTTTATAAATCCGCTGACGTCGGTCAGCGCCGAATTACCTGAAACGCCGGACTGATACGCTGCGTTTTCGGTAAACGCCGGAGTTCCGTTTTTACCGTTAAACGCAAATACGCCGGAAACGAGGCATACAACCAAAACGGCAGATAAGATTTTTACTGTGATTCTGTTGATTTTAGTCATTGTTTTTCCCTTGAACGAAACCGGATTACGGTTCAGTTATTCTTTAATTCGTCTGTTTACGGTTCAATTTCGGTTTTTTCGAAAGAAGCGACGCCGCCGTCAAGCAGAGTTACGGTAAACGTTGCCCCGCCGTACGCCGTTATAGTATAGGTTTGTCCGTCTAGTTCGCTGTTTTCAACGAAATACGTATTTCCCTCGTACACGAGGATAATAAGGTTTCCGCTTTCGGGTATCTCTATGAAGGATTTCCCGTCCTCGCTTACGTAAACGGTATTTACTATTTCGGTAACGGTTACGGACTTGAACGGACGGACTGAATCGTCCCCTACGGTAACACCGTCGTCTTCCTCAAAGTCTATCTTATAGAATTTGCTTGAAAGAAGCGCCCCGTTTACCATTACCGGGTTACCCTCGAGATCGAGAACGGGTTCGTCGTTCTGATCGAGAAGCGCGTTCTGTTCGTAAACGCGATAGATCAGATACGTTTCGCCGTCGTAAGTCATTCCGCCGTCAAGCGGCAGCTCGTTATAAATGGTTTCGCCGCCGTCTTCGGCTTTAACGCTCATTCCCACGCTCATAAACGAGCCTTTCACCGCCGATTCGTTATCGGAAGCGAGGTATCTTTCCGCTTTTATTATATATTGTTCGTCGGCGGTTTTAACGATCTCCTCTCTTGTGAAAGCGTAAACGTAATAACCGTTTACTCTCACCGCGCTGTGGGTGACAATGGTAAAGTAAAGGTTGTAAACGTATTCGTCCATCTGAACGGGCACTTTGTAAACCGTGCCGCTTGCGGTTGCGTAAACCATATACGGCGCGCGCTCGATCTCAACGGGATCTCCGTCCGGCCCGATTATTCCGGAAAGTTTGCCGAATTCAGCGTCGATATACGATTCTCCCGGATCGCCCGCTTCATCAAAATCGGTAACTATTGATATGATACCGTAACCGTCGTTAGCAAGGTATTCGTTTGCGGCAAAAGCTCCCTGCGTGATGTAGGTAGTATAGAAACCGTGTATGAAGCGTATGGAGCTGACGTTCAACATATATCTTACCGCGTTGACTCTGAAACTGCTGAGACTGTTGCCCGCGTTGTCAACGCCGCCGTATTCCACGGTAATATAAATGCGGAAATTGCTTACGGTAACGTAGGTAACGGGAAGCCCCGTGGTTTCATCTATTTCTCTGAACGCGTAACACGTGTAATTTCTGCCGCCGACAACTACGCTTCCCGTTACGTTGGAAAACGTGGTTGCCCCGGTAGGCGCGAAATTTATCTCGGTAAGCTCGGCTTTCTGCGTTTCGCTTACGGGCAGTTTGAATATAAACGTTCCGTCGGCTTCCTTATCTTCATCTACTTCTTTACGGATGAACTTTATGGCGTAACCGCTGTTTGCGTAATACGTTTTTCCCTTATACGTCATTTCCGGACCGAACGATCCGAATTCGATTTCCACAAAGCCGTATTTAGTTGCCGCGGGATTTTCGGAATCCTTTTCGTAAAGGGTTATGGCGTTGTTTTCGTCCACCGTATAGTAGTATCTGTCTTCATTGTTGAATATTGCGAATCCCGCCTTTGAGAATACGAGGGATTCGAGATCGTGCGTATAGTATCCTTTCGTACTGTTATCAACGGGAATTATACTGCCTTCGAGAACGGAGTAATTGAAGATAAATCCGTTTTCTTCGTCGAAAAGATCTTCAAAGTAAAGGAGATCGTCGGTTATAAGAACGTAGGAGCCGTACTGAACGTTCCCTTTGGAATCGTAAAGCGTAGCCTGACCGTTGTCTTCCAGCGTGAGAACCGACCAATCCGTGCCGTTGACGTAGGACATTACCACATCTGTATAAAGGCAGGCAATCTCGTTATACCTTACGCCGGCCACCGTATAATAGAACAGACCGACTCTGCCCTTTTGCAGAACGCTGCCGGAAGCGGTTTCGTAATAAACCGTGATCAGCCCGTATTCGTCAAAGGTATAAGTTCCGTTTTCGTCGATATACGTTACGTCTCCGGTATTTTCGTCAACGGAGTAAACGGAGGCGTTGCCGTAGCCGTCAAAATCGAAAAATACGCCCGTGGGAGACTGGTTATCGGTAACGGTGTATTTTCCGTAACCTTCGCCGCGCTTCGTGAACGTTCTTCCGTTTATATCGAAATATAAAACCTCGTCGTTATCGCAATACAGGCGTACTACGTTTTCTTTTTCTATAACGTATCTGCCGGAATATACGATACCGTCAACGTTTATATATTCCGCCATATACCCGTAACCGTCAAGCAGTAACTGGCCGGCTTCTTCGGAAAGGTATCTGCCGTTGTAATTTGCGCTATAAGGCATATAAAGCGAAACGGAACCGTAAGACAAACTTATGAATTCGAAATAAAATCCTTCGGCCGTGAACGAATATATTGCGGATTCTTCATCGAACTGCGTTGACGCGCCCGTTCTTTCGACCGAGCCTTCGTGCTGTTTCACGCCGTTTTCAAAGTAGCTTGCGCCACCCTTGCCGTCGAACGAAATATAGGTGTTCAAATCGTAATCCGTTCCGTCTTCCTTTAATAAGTAAGCGTTATACGGCCTGGTATCGAGCAACGTGAAAGACGTTCCGTCCAACTCGAAATACAAATTGGCCGTTGAAGTACCTATAACCGCCACGGCGGTAACGAGTCCGTCGTATACGGTGTAAGTTCCGTGATACACGTTTTCACCCACTACGGAAATAAAACAACCTGCGGAAGTTAAAATCAGATAATCGGGACCTTTCTCGTACCTTTCCGAAAGACCTTCGACGGGCTGCTCTTCTACATCTATGGCGGATACGATAAAATAAGTATCGTAACCGGACTGACTTTCACAAGCGTACGTCAACGAAGATACGCCGTAAATATCGAATATGCCGTATCTTTCGCCGGTAAGATCGGTAACTATATCCGTAACGGAATACAACCGGCCCTCCGCAGCGGAATAATTTCCGTGCGCTATTTTAACGAATATCCTTTCGTTGACGCCGCTTTGCAGACCGTAGAAATCGGCTACGCCCTCTTCGGCATCGTTCAGAACGAGCATCGGCGCGACGTAAACGTTCACATTACCCGAAACGGGATCGGCATACCGCAGATAGTATTCGGCGTAACCGCTTTTCTTTACCTGAAGTTCGTACGTTATTACCGTTGCGGGGTCTTCCTGATCTTCGCCTATCATGCCGCCGCCGGTGGTTTCAACCGTCTTTTTGACGAGGAAACTCAGAACGCCGTCGGGCTGAGGCGCGAAAACTTTTACTATAAATCCGCCGAACACCGAATCGGAAACGGCGTAATATCCCTTATGATCCACTCCGTTTTTATCGGTATAAGTGGCGTTATACAAACCGTCGAGCGAGAGCGATTCCGATTGATCGGAAGTTTCAAACACGGCGTCAAGTTCGTCGTTATATTCAACGTAAACGTTTTCGCCGTTCATCTGCGACAAACGGACTACCGTAACGACCGAAGTGGAAACGTCGGTAAGGGTTATTTTATCCCCGTCCTTTTCGTAAGTGTAATTTACGGTTCCGTTTTGCGCGTTTATCTGCGCCGTGCCGTATCCGGAAAGAGTTAAAGCGTAATACGAAGAAGAATAAAATACCACTCCGCCGTAATAATTCTGGTCGGGATCCGATTGCACGAAACTTTTCTTTATCTCGCCGAGATCCTTCTCCTCGTCGTTACGGATGCGGAAAACCCTTATATCGCTTACGTTTTCAAGCGTGATACTGCTTGTGCGGATGAACATCGTTTCTCCCGCGTGGGGGCCTTCGGTAAATACCGCCTGATAATCGTTGCCCACGTCTTTAACGTAGGTGCCGCGAGATTCCTTCTGATTTACAGTGCCGCGTTCTTCGGTATACGTTATACCGTTGTATTCATCGAATTTTATAGTGGTGCGGTCGTCTATATCTTCGCCGCCCAGATACAGCTGATATACGAGTTCGGAACGGGAAGGATCGTAATAACAGTAAGTATAATCGCCGCTTATCTTGCACGCGAGAACTTCCTTTCCGTTAGAATTTACGAAAGAGGCCTCGCCAGTATAATCGTTAAAATCACCTTTGAAATATATGCCGCCCCTGTAAAGATACGCGTAATACCCGTGCGGATCGGGAATGAACAGATAGTCGTTTCCGCCGAACATATTCGTATACGCGCGCTCCCAAACCGCATAAAGGTTCATCGTGGAATTTACCGTTATCGCGTTGCTTTCCACCGCGCCTGGCTCCACGTTGTACGAATGCGAATCCAAATAGTTCGTTTCGTATACCACCGCGCCGTCCATAGAGGTCGCCCATCCTTTCAGATAGTAAC
>JAGCZN010000034.1 GCA_017959995.1 Clostridia bacterium | reverse complement strand
GAACGCATCGCGTTGAGGGCGTTGAGAACCGTGCTTTCCATGTCCTTCAATAGAAAGTTAAACCGTCTTTACATACCCTGCAAAACGCAAAACTGAAATCCTATCAAAAGGAACAAACGAGAACGATACCTATCTTCCCTACTTTGTACGCTATGAAAAACGAAATCCAAAACGCTGAAATCGTAAACGAGGCGTATTTGAGTAAATATCTTTGGTCGAACAATTTCGGTTTCCAGGTCAAGTCCCTGCGGCATACGTTTACGTCGAAATGTAAAGAACAAGGCGTTTTGCCTGAACTTGTAAATTATTGGACGGGACACACACCCGGCAAAGACACCTCGGCAAGGGTTTACACGCATTACGAAATAGACTTCCAGAAAAAAGAGGCGCAGAAGATCACGTGGTGAAAATAATTTGAACTCGTTAAGGACGAGTAGTTTTACTCGTCCTTTTTTCTATCGAATTTGAGTGGAAGATGGGTGTGTTCAGGGGGAGAATTTACCCCCAAATACCCCCCGAAATTATTTTCAAAACGGAATCTTCGTCAATTTTCGGTCAAGAAAACAAAAATAAAAGCCGATATAAATCGGCTTTTATCATATAATGGAGCGGATGATGGGAATCGAACCCACGACCGAAGCTTGGGAAGCTTCTGTTTTGCCATTAAACCACATCCGCGTATTTTCTTTTTATGATGGGAATTTGCCGTTTCCCTTCGGGAGCCCTCGGCAATATTTTCGCTCCGCTCAAATGCGAACCCACGACCGAAGCTTGGGAAGCTTCTGTTTTGCCATTAAACCACATCCGCAAATGTTGGATTTTGCGTGATAAAGGCTCCTTTTACAATATTGACGCCAAGGCGAATATCAACGGCAGAGTCAGCACGCACGCCGCGTGGGAAATGAACGCGCATTGGGCGCCTACAGTTCCGTCTGCCCCGTTCGCTTCGGCAAACACCACCGTGTTTATGCCCATCGGAAGCGCGAGATATATTACGGCAACCTTTACTATTCCTATAGGAAGCCCGAACCACAGGTGCAACAAATAGAATATTCCGCCGAACACCACGGGGAAAACTATAAGCCGAAGCGCCGTGAAAACGTATACGCCGGCGTTGGTAAACACTTTGCCGAGCGGCAGTTTGGCCAAAGTAAAGCCCGTTATTAGCATTGCGACCGGCGACATGCACGCCGCGGCGGAATCGATTATATTCTCAACCGTGGAAGGCAGTTTTATTGACGCTGCGTCGAAAATCAATCCGCAAGCCATGCCGACCGCAAGCGCTATCATTATAGGAGAAAAAAGCCCTTTAAGCGAAACCTTTTCCCTTTCCGGCTTAAGCATAGCAACGCCCACGGTGAATATATACACCTGAAACGCCGTTATGAAAACCATAAAAAATATGTACAGTTCGGGAAACACGTTCGACACGAGCGGAAACCCGACGTACGACATATTCGTTATTACCAGCGAATACCAGTAGGTGTTGCGGGTAATTCTGTCCTTAAATCTTCTGACGATCGGGTACGAAACGGCGAGCAGAACCGCCATCAGTATTAGCCCCGCCAAGGCGTAAGGCATGGCGACCGTGAAGTTGGACACGGTAAAATTCCTGTAAAACACGTTGAATACGACCGCCGGTATAAACACCCACATCAGCGCCGCCGAAAGAGGCTTTACGTTTTCTATCACGCGAGTGCGATTGAGAATATATCCCACCGCGAGAAAGAATAATAACACCGCGAATTGTTGCAAAGTGAGCAGCAGAACGTTTACCATTTATAAATTATATATCTTTTCCCGTTAAATTGCAAACGATTTTAATTGAATTTTATTATTTGAAAAAATTTTAGGCAATAATGTAATTAAAAATACTATCGGGATACCGATGAAAACAAATAATAAAACGTACCG
>JAGCZN010000033.1 GCA_017959995.1 Clostridia bacterium | reverse complement strand
GAGCACCCCGAAAGAAATATAGCCGTGGTGGATTCCATCTGCGCGTGCGCGGGGCAGGGGTACTACGCGGTAGCCGTGGCGCGGTATTTCAAGGAGCATACCTTCGCGGAAACGGTTGAATACGCCGAGTGGCTCAAACACAAAATAATACACCTTTTCGTGGTGGATAATCTCAAATATCTTGCCCGCGGCGGAAGAATATCCAAGGCAACGGCGCTTCTCGGCAACGCCATTCACATGAAGCCCGTGATGCACATGGATAAAGCGGGGCGGCTGGTTCCGTATAAAAAGGTGCTTTCCAGGAAAAAATCGGTTATGGAAATAGGCGATCTCGCCTCCGAAAAGTACGACGGAACCCTTCCTTTCATATACATAGCTCACGCCGACTGCCCCGAGGAAGCGCGCTTTCTCGCCGATAGGATAGAGAGAAACACGGGCGTAAAACCCGAAATATTCGACCTCGGCATGGTCATAGGCAGCCATTCCGGACCGGGAACGCTCAGCGTGTACGTTTCCGGAAAGGTCAGAGAATGAATTTACGGCCGCCGCGTAAGGCTATCGCCGCTTTATAGGTTCGTTTCATCATGGATATTATTTCAAAGAGCGTCCGCGCGGAATATAAAATAAAAAAACGATCCGCCAAAGCCGTTTACAAGGATAAAAAGAAGGCTGCTAAAAGCGAATATACAAGCAAACCCGAAATCGGGCGCAAACCGAAGCCCGCCTCCCCGTCCGATCCGCCCCGCCGCTCCGTTATAGAGGAAGTGGGAAACGCCGTAACCCACGGCGTCGGCGCTATTTTGTCGGTAATCGCGTACGCGTTCACGTTGCGCGCGTCGGAAAAACGTGAAGAGGTATTTTCCGCAACCGTGTATTTTGCGGGGCTTTTTCTGCTGTTTTCCATGAGTTGCCTGTATCACTCTTTCCGTTCGGGCAGCAAGGTTAAAAGGCTTTTCAGAAGGTTCGATTATTCTTCCATTTACCTTCTTATAGGCGCAACGTACACGCCCATACTGCTGTGTTTTTTAGGCGGCGCTTACGGAAAGATATTCTGCGCGGCGCAGTGGGCGGTGATAGCGGCGGGCGTAACTTTTATATGCGTTTTCGGCCCCGAACGTTTCAAAAAGATACATTTCGCGCTGTATATCGCGCTCGGTTGGAGTGCGCTTTTGTTCCTGCCGGAAACGTTATCGGCAAACCTCGCGTTCTCGCTGTGGATTCTCTTTGGCGGCGTAATTTACAGCCTCGGCATAATCCCGTTTGTCATAAAGGGAAAAGCCGCGCATTTTTTATGGCACTTCTTCGTGCTTGCGGGCGCTGCCGTGCAGTGGGTGGGAATATACGTCCATATTTTTCTCGCCTGAAAAAATATTCGTTTATCCCGCGGCGGATAGCCGCTTCGGTCTTCTTTTTATGCCCGCGCCCCGTTATGCCGCCGCGGGCTTTTTTGCCGCTTAAAATAAAATATAATAGACGGCAAGGGGTAAAATCGTTTGTAATTTCGGTCAGGATATGATATAATTTTATCCGTGAAAATTTGCTGTTTTTCACGCTCGTTAATATTTTTTGACCGCAGCGTGGAATAATATTCCGTAAATAACTACCGTCCGGCGCTCCGCCGGTGGAGAAGATATGATAAACGAACTTGTAAATTCCATACTCGAAGCCGAAGAAAAGGCCGATAAAATCGTTTCGGAAGCGGCGGAAAAATCGGCGGAAATATCCGCCGTCGCCGAAAGAGAAGCCGCCGTTATTCTTAAGGACGCGGAAAATTCTTTCAGAATCGAAGCCGCCCGTCTTACCGAAAAGAACGATGCGGAAGCCGAACGTCTGTATGCCGAAGCGCTTGCGGCGGGCAAAGCGTCGGCAAACGAAATCAGGGAAAACGGCATGAAAAAGGTCGGCAAACTTTCAGAGGAAATAGCGGGGTATATTTTAAGTGGCAATTGCTGAAATGTCCCGTTTGAGGCTGGTGGGGCTCACCGCCGAGCGCAACGGGATTCTCAACGCGCTGGCCGCAAGCGGTTTAGCCGAAATAAAGGAGTGCGCGGCTCCGGATAATACCGCGTATCACAGTGAGGAAAACGCCCTCGCCGCTCTTTCGGATAAGGCGGATAGGGTGAACGGCGCAGTTTCGCGCATTGCGCGCTCGGTAGAAGAATACGTGCGCGAGCATAAGATTTCCTGCGATTATCTCAAAGAGAATTACGAGGTAAGCTTTGCCGAATTCATCGCGGCGGAAAAAACCGAAGAGCAGATGCTTGCGGTATGCGGCGAAGCCGAAAGGCTGTGGGCTTCGGTATCCGACGCAAACGCGGGCATAATCCGTATGAAAGCCGGGCTGAAAGCGCTTCACCCGTATTCCGAAGTGAAGGAGAGTTTTTCGCAGTTTGCCGATACCAAAACGTCGGCGGTATTTTTCGGCAGCGTGCCCGCAGATAAACTGCAGGGGTTCAAGGCGTTTGCCGAAAATGCCGAACTTACCGATTACGAGGAGTGGGAACCGAAAGACGATCAGGTCGCGGTTCTTCTCGTTTCGCATAAAACCGTGGCGGAAGCCGTATTTTCCGAAATGGTTTCGTTCGGATTTCAACGCTGTCCTTTCACGGGCGAATTCACCGCGCGCCGGCTGATAGACGAACGCGTCCGTGAGATCGCCGCGTACGAAAAGCAAAAGGCCGAAGCCGAAAGCGCTCTTTTCGCCCTCGGTGAAAAACTCAAAGGGTTAAGAATACTTTCCGATTATTATTCGTTTTGCGCCGAAAAACTTATCGCGGCGGAAAAATTTCCCGGCACGGCAACTTCTTTCGTTATGGAAGCGTACGTTCCCAAAGAGGCGCAAGAAAGGGTTTCCTGCGCGATAAACGGGGTTTCCGATAACGTTTACTTCGAATTTGCCGAAGTCTCGGCGAACGAAATGCCCCCAACGCTCATGAAGAACAACAAGGTGGTAAAGAATTTCGAATTCGTCACCAATATGTACACCCCGCCCAATTACAGAGAGTTTGATCCAAACGCCGTAATGGCGGTGTTTTTCAGCATATTCATGGGCTTTATCATGGCAGACGTGGGTTACGGTATGCTTATGTGTTTAGGCGGTTTCATACTCGCGGCAAGGCAAAAGAGAGATACGGGCATGCGTCGTCTTGAAAAAGTAATAGGTATCGGCGGAATATTCACTATAATATTCGGTTTCCTGTTCGGTTCTTACTTCGGTTTCTCCGCGGTGGCAAACTCCACCAACACTTTCGCCGTTGAATTTCTTCCCAAACCGATCCTGCCCGACGCGCAGGAGTCTATGGTGTCGCTCGCCGGCATAAACATACCCGCGGTATTGCTTATCGCCCTCGCCATGGGCATAATCCAACTTATGGCGAGCAACGCGTGTAAGGCGTACGGCGAATTCAGAAGGGGCAAAATCGCCGAAGGCGTCTTTTTCGGTATAATATGGGTGATATTTCTCGGGGGGCTTTTAGCGCTCGTTTTAGGGCTTACGGCGGAAACGGGCATGGAATATTTAACGTTGCCGGGTGCGGTTACCGCGGCGGTTTCCCTCGTGGTGGCGGCGGCTACCGCGGGCATACGTGAAAAGGGCTTCGGCAAAATAACCAAGGGCTTCGGCGCCGTTTACGGAATAATAAATTATCTTTCCGATATATTGAGTTACGCGCGGCTTTACGGCCTTATGCTTTCCGGCGCGATAATAGCGCAGATAGCCAGCGGGCAGGGAATGCTGCTCGTCGTATCGGGCAATATCGGTCTTGCGGTCCTCGGGGTAGCCGTTATGATAATCGGCCACGCGTTCAACCTCGCCATGGGGCTTTTAGGCGCGTACATTCACGACGCAAGGCTGCAATACATAGAATTTTTCTCCCGCTTTTACGAGGGAGAAGGCGAACTTTTCTCTCCGCTCGGCAGCGGAAGAAAATACGTGTCATTTATAAATTAACCGCCCGAATCGCGGTTTAATAAGCAAATTTGAAAAACCGCCGCACTCAAAACCGCGGCGAAACGGAGGAAATAAACAAAATGGAAAAAGCAATCGGATTTTTCGGTCTTGCGCTGTGCATGATTCTCTGCGGAGCGGGTTCCGCGCTCGGCCTTTACAAAACGGGTACGGCCGCCGCGGGCGTGCTTTCGGAAGATCCCAAAAAATTCAGCAAGGTAATGATTCTCGTGGTGCTTCCCGCAACGCAGGGTATTTACGGCTTCGTTATCGCCATACTCGGCATATCCGCCGGGCTCACCGGTTGGGAACTTTTCGCAAAGGTGTTCCCCATGGCGGTGGTCGGCTTCATATCCGCTTATTTTCAGGGCAGAACGGCCGCCAACTGTATTTACGCCGTAGCCAAGCAGGAAACGCTTTCGGGCAAACTTATACTTTTTCCCGCAATGGTTGAAACGTACGCCATACTCGCGCTCGTTATATCCATACTCATAAGATAATGAAAGAGCAAAAGATAATTGCCAAAATCATTTCCGACGCGGAAGAAAAGGCCCTTGCGACGGTTGCCGGGGCCGAGCGTCGCGCCGAAAATATCATAGCGGAAGCGCGCGCCGCGGCGGCGCGCAGCAGGGAAGAGCAGCTTGCCCTTCTTTCCGCCCGCCACGCGGAAACTTTAAGGCGCAGGGAGATAAACGCGCGGCTCGATTGCAATAAGTTAACGCTTTCCGCCCGCCGCGAAGTTATCGACGCCGTGTTTGATGGCGCGCTTCAGAAGTTATGCGCCCTTCCGGAGGCGGAATACGCGGCGTTTATAGGCAAACTTCTGTCAAAGCACGCCGAGGGCGGCGAAACCGTCGTGCTCTCTTTCCGTTGCGGCTGCCGCGAAAAAATAGCCGCCTTGCCCGTTATAAAGGAAAAGAATCTCACCGTTTCCAAGGAATACGGCAAGTTTTCCGGCGGCGCGGTGCTCGTTGGCGGCGGGTACGATAAAAATCTCACGTTCGAGGCGCTTATCGAAAGCGCGCGCGAAGAAAAACAGGCGGAAGTAGTCGCCGCTCTTTTCGGTTGAGGCGGTTATGCGTTACGACGTTACGTTTACAAACGGCGTGGTAAAATCCCGCGAAAGATTTCTTCTCTGCGATAAGATCGACCGTATGGCGGAAAGTTCTTTGGACGACGCTTTCCGAATGCTAAAAGAAAGCGGATTCGGCGGCGATATCGCCGTGGATTCTCCGCACCGCGCCGAATCGCTCGTGCGGGCGGAAGAGGCCGAAGTAAACGACTTTATACGAAAGTACGCCCCCACCGATAAAATCGCCGCGTTCCTTCTTGCCGAATACGATTTTCACAATGCCGAAGCGCTCGTAAAGTGCCGCTACGCCGGTGCCGACGAGCAAAAATTATTATCCGCGGAAGGCTTTTACCGTTCGGATATTATAAAAGATAAGATCAACGGCGGCGCGTCGGAACTGCCCGCCGAACTCATTGAAGCAATTCTGCAGTCCGCCGCACTGTTCGAAAGCGGCAAAGCGAACGGGCTGGAGATCGACTGTATATTCAAGCGCCTGCTGTTTTTATATCTGAAGCGGCTTGCGTCGGATAAAAAATTAAAAGAGATCGCGTCCGCCTCGGCAGACGCGGCAAACGTTTCTTCCGCGCTAAGATCAAGGGACGCCCGCCTCACCGAAAAAATGTTCGTAGAAGGGGGAAAACTGCCCAAATCGCTGATTATCGCCTTGAGTGAAGCGTCCTATCAGGAAATAAAAGAAGGGGAATTTTCTCCGCAGATAAAAGAGGCGGCGGCCGCTTGCGAGAGGGGAGAGCCGCTTACGCTGTTTGAAAAATCGCGTGACGATTTCCCTCTTTCTCTTTTGTATAAAACCCGTTACGATATGATCGGGTGCGAACCGTTTTTAACGTACGTACTCAAAAGAAGGGCGGAGATAGCGAACGTAAGGATAATATTCGTTTCCAAGGCGGCGGGTTTTTCACCTTCCGCGGTAAAAAGCAGGATAAGGCTTTATTGAGGTGTATATGGCAAAGATGGCTGTAATAGGCAAGGGCGAAGGAATACTCGTTTTCAAGGCGGCCGGCGTCGACGCGTTCCCCGCGGAAGACGAAAGGTCCGCGCGCGAAATTTTACGCGCTATAGCCAAAGATTACCCCGTAATATTTCTCTTTGAAGAACTTGCGGAAAAACTGTCGGATTTTCTCAAACGCTTCAACGAGTCGCCGTATCCCGCAATACTCGCAATACCTTCCGGCGGCGCGAGCGGTTACGGAATGGAAGAGTTGAAAAAGGCTTCCGAAAAGGCCCTCGGCGTGGATATATTGTTCAATAACAAGCAGGTATGAAATTCGATTTTTACGTCCGCCGGAAAAGCGACCTTATCGCCGCGATAGAAGAATTCGGCTTCGTTCCCTTCTTTCGCAACCGTATAGAGGGCTTTTCCGTTGAAGAGAGGATCTCGCCCGAAGCGTGGTTTCCCGAAACGGGCGAGGGGATATGGGAATGGAAAGGTCCGGTTATTCGCGAATGCCGCTGCGCCTACGGAAAGTTTTTTGAAAAAAAGGCTGTTTTTGTGAGTAAAGAGTGGTTTTTGCACCTAGCCAACTATCGGCGCGGCGGTTACGATTACGACGCCCGCTCCGACGAAGGTCTTGCGAATTACAGGGAAGAAACGCTGTATAACCTTATAGATAAAAACGCGCCGGCGCTGTCAACCGCGCTCAAACGAAAAGGGGGCTACGGCGGTGGCGGAAAGAAAGGGTTCGACTCTCTCGTATCCTCGCTTCAATCGCAGTGTTACGTCGTGGTGAACGATTTCGTTTACAACACCGATAAATTCGGAAAGCCTTACGGCTGGGGCGTGGCGCAGTACACCACACCCGAAAAGTTTTACGGCAAGGCGTTTTCCGAAACCGTATACAAAAACGAACCCGAAGAATCTTACGAAAAGATATTCGGTCATATAAAAAGCATGCTGCCGTACGCCGGGGAAGACGAAATAAAACGTCTTATCGGGTAGATCCGCGGCGTAAAAACAAAAAACGTCTACGCTTCTTAAGGAGAAAGATAT
>JAGCZN010000032.1 GCA_017959995.1 Clostridia bacterium | reverse complement strand
GGTAGTATCATATAAACAATTGAATATTCTTCGGGGCGGGGTGAAATTCCCCACCGGCAGTATAGTCTGCGAGCGTGAGCTGACGCGGTGAAATTCCGCGAACGACGGTATAGTCCGGATGGTAGAAGAACAACGCATAGAAAAAAATGTCCCGACGTGTTTCCGTCGGGTTTTTTATTTAAGGAGAAATAGGGAAGAAGAAAAAGTTCAACGGGCGGAAAGGAAAAAAGAGAATATATTTTCAGCTAAAAAAATAGCGGTAATGGCGGTTTTTACGGCGCTTGCGTACGTGGTTAGCATATTTGATTTTCCCGTTTTTCCGGCGGCGTCGTTTCTGAAGCTCGATTTCGGTAACGTGTTTATAATGCTTATAGGTTTTTTATACGGCCCGGTAGAGGGAATAATCGTCTGCGTCGTAAAAGAAGTTATCCATATCCCGTTAGGCACTACGGGTGGTGTGGGCGAACTTGCGAATATCATATCTACAACGTCGTTCGTGCTTATTCCGGCAACCGTATACCGTTTCAGAAAGGGTTTGAAAACGGTAATACCGTCGCTCGCGATAGCGGTTATTTTTTCAACGGCTGTAAATCTGCCCGTAAACCGCTTTATAAACTTTCCGCTGTTTATGGGCGGCGGCGCGGCTGAGGCGTTTGCCGGATTCTGGAAGTACATAGTGTTTTTCAACCTTATAAAAGGGGCGTCGATAGCGCTGATTACGTGCGTGCTTTACAAACACGTTTCAAGGCTTTTGAATAAATTCTGAAACCTTATAAAGCAAAGGATTTTCCGTTATATTGCGCAAGGTGGCGCCGCGGCATACTGCCGCGGCGCCTTTTGTAAACGTGAAACGCAAAAAGAGCCTGCCGTGTATTTATTTACGTATTAAATTAACGGCACAATACTTTTTAAGCGCTTGAAATGGGCAATAATATATGTTATAATATACAATAAGGATATTACTATGGCAAATATTTCGGATTACGTGAAATGGAGGGGGGATCTCTCCTTCAAAAAATCGCCCCCAAACGACGTGGATATCGTAATTTTATCGCAAATAGTTCTTAACGACCTTTCGAAATGCGTTCCTAAACGAGGAGGCATAACGCTTAAAGACTGTGCCGAAAAGTTTTTCTCTACCCGTAAAAAAGTGAAAAAACCCGGGCTTATAATACCCGCGGCAATACCGTTGATATTCGGTGAAATGGCAGATACCGCGCGTTTTAGGGGACTTATTCTCTCGCGTTACGTTGACGATATTGATGAAAGCACAGACGTTCAGTTTTCCGCCCTGACTTGCGACGCGCCCGAAATAAACGAACGCTTCGTAATATACAGCGGCACGGACGACACGGTTGTCGGCTGGCGTGAAAACTTCAATCTCATTTATAAAACGCCTACGTGCGCGCAGACGGAAGCCGTAAAGTATCTTGAATCCGCAGCGGAAGGTTTTAACGGAAAAATAATCGTTCTCGGCCACAGTAAAGGGGGCCACCTTGCGGTTTACGCGTGCGTAAACTGTTCGAACGAAGCGTTCGGAAAGATCCGGCGGGCGGTAAATCTCGACGGACCGGGCATTCCCGAAAACGACGACGCAAACACAAAGTATTTTTCGCGCCACGATAAAATAATAACTATTTTACCTCAATCGTCGGTTATAGGCAGGCTGTTCGAACACGGCGAAGAGTTTATGATAGTGCACAGTACCGGAGAGGGGCTTTTTCAGCACGACGCGTTTTCCTGGGAAGTGCTCGGAACTTCTTTGGTAAAGGAAAACGGATTTACCGAGGACGGCACCGGCGTGGATAACGGCTTACGCGTTATTCTTGACGGAATGGACGAGGCCGAGCGGGAACGTTTCGTGGAAGGACTTTTTGGTCTGTTTTACGCCGCGAAATGTTCTACCTTAACCGAACTTTCCACCGGGTGGAGGGAAGTGGTAAAAGCGTATTTCCGTGCCCCGTCAGAAACGAAAAAGGCCTTAAATCGCGCGTTTTCAAAGGTTTTGGCAAATAAATATCTGCGCCGCAGCATATTTGAAACCATGCGGTATATGAAAAACTTCAATGAGAATGACGAAAAAAATCTCACCGCTCTTGAAAGTTTCGAAGTAGGCGAGGAAAAGATAAAATTACGATAGGAGAAATTATGAAAGTATTTATCGTGGGCAGTCTTAACATGGATCTCGTTATAAGGGCGCCGTTCATGCCGGAAAACGGGGTTACCGTTTCGGGTGGCGGCTTTATGACCAATCCCGGCGGCAAGGGCGCCAATCAGGCGGCGGCAGTCGGGAAACTCGGTGGAAACGCGTATATGGTAGGATGCGTCGGAGACGCCTTCGGCGACGAATTGAAAAACACCTTACTCGGCTACAACGTAAACGTGGATTTTGTAGAGAAAATAAACGGGGTTTCAAGCGGTATTGCCGTAATAGTGGTTGTTGACGGCGACAACCGCATTATTCTCGACGCAGGCGCAAACGGCAGAGTTACCGAAAGCCTTATAGACAGGGCGCTGGAAACCGCCGAAGCGGGAGACATTCTCGTGGCCCAACTCGAAATAGGCTTGAACGAGGTGGAATACGCCCTTAAAAAGGCCAAGGAAAAGGGACTCGTAACCGTTCTTAATCCCGCCCCCGCAAAAAAGATAAGTATAGAAACGTTGAAGAATTGCGATTATTTTATACCCAATCAGTCAGAGGCGGAATTTTATACGGGGATTTTTCCCGAAGATGAGGCGTCTGCAAAAAAATGTGCCCTTTATCTCATAAAAAGCGGGGTAAAAACGGTTATTATAACCATGGGGGCAAAAGGTTCCGCCTGCATTGAGCGCGGAGAGTATTTCGCCGTGGATTGTTTCAGGGTGAAAACGGTTGACACGACCGCCGCGGGCGATACCTACGTGGGCGCGTTGGTAACGGCGCTTTGCGAGGGAAAGGATATAAAAACCGCCATGATTTTTGCGAGCAAGGCTTCTTCTATAACCGTTACGAGAAGCGGCGCGCAGAGATCCATACCCACGCGGGAAGAAGTGGTTATCCGATAACGGTTTCAAAAATTTACGCCGCCGCGTTTTATAAAAACGCGGCGGCTTTTACGTTCTTCGGGAACAATCGCTTAAAAGCGCGGATTAAAATTAAAAGCGAACGGAAATCCGTTCGCTTTATCCGCAAAATACTGTGCATTCTTTTTCGACAAGCCGCACCGAAGCGGTAACGCGGTAGGTTACTACTTCAAAGCTTCCTCATGGCACACGAACGTGTCCGCTTAGTGCTGCTATATCCCTATCCTGACACGGTTCACGGGCGTTCGTTGCATAAGACCTTGTTATCAACGTTCCTTGCCGCGCGCAGCCAACCATACGGCAGGCCTCGAAAGACGTTCAGCCCCGCTATAGCGGATTGCGGGTTCAGGGCACCGCTGGCTCCCCGCCTAGCACAGTAGTAATATGATATACTAAAATAATCTTTTTGGCAAGTGTTTTTCGCTTTACTAATTCAAAAAATTTTGGTAATATATATAAAGACAAGCGGAAAAATACGTTTTTGCCCGCTTTGCAATTTAACATAAAGGCCATTACGGAGGACAGGCCCTTCCGTTTCCGCTTTTTCAGAGAGCCGCCGTAAGGTGCAAGGCGGTAAAGCGCGCGGAAAAGGTATCACCTCTCAGCCGGCAGGGAGAAAGGCGTTATCCGCCCGCGTAACTTTGCCCGTTTGACTTTGCGTTAAAAGTAACGAGCGCGCCGCTTTTTTAAGGCGGCGAACCGGAGTGGTACCGCGGTTAAAACCGTCTCCTTTTTGCGGGGCGGTATTTTTTTTGAAAATAATTTACTTTAAGGTGATAATATGTACGAAAAGGTTGATACTTCACTGAACTTTGTCGAAAGAGAAAAGAAGGTAATAGACTTCTGGAAGGAAAACGACGTATATAAGAAGAGCGAGGCGAAAAACGCCGGCAAAGAGCCCTTCTGTTTCTACGACGGGCCGCCCACCGCCAACGGCAAGCCGCACATCGGGCACGTTCTCACGCGTACGATGAAGGATATAATTCCCCGCTACCAGACCATGAAAGGCAAATACGTTTTAAGAAAAGCCGGGTGGGATACTCACGGACTGCCGGTTGAGCTTGAAGTGGAAAAACTTCTCGGAATGGACGGTAAACAGGATATTGAAAAATACGGGATAGAACCGTTTATTCAGAAGTGCAAAGAGAGCGTTTGGAAATATAAAACCGAGTGGGAGAAGATGAGCGACCGCATAGGTTACTGGGCGGATATGGAAAATCCTTACGTAACTTACGACGATAACTATATCGAATCCGAATGGTGGGCGCTTAAAGAAATATGGAAAAAGGGGCTGTTATACAAAGGCTATAAAATCGTTCCTTATTGCCCGCGTTGCGGAACGGCGCTTTCCTCACACGAAGTGGCGCAGGGATATAAGGACGTAAAGGAAAAATCGGTTTTCGTAAAATTCAGGGTAAAAGGCAAGGAGAACGAATATATTCTCGCCTGGACGACCACTCCCTGGACGCTTCCCTCAAACGTAGCCCTCTGCATGAACGCCGCCGAAGATTACGTTGAAATAGAGGCGGAAGGCGAGCGGTATATCCTTGCGGAAGCTCTCGTTCCCACGCTTTTCGAAGAATATGAAATTATTGAACGCCGTAAGGGTAAAGATTACGAAGGAACCGAATACGAACCGCTTTTCCCGTATGCCGAAGGAACTTTCAAGGAAAAGGCGTACTACGTGGTGAACGACGGTTACGTTACGCTTACCGACGGTACGGGCGTCGTTCACATTGCTCCCGCCTTCGGCGAGGACGACGCGAAAGTAGGCAGAAAATACGGTCTTCCGTTCGTTCAACTCGTTGACGACCGCGGCAAATTCAAACCGGATACCGGAGATTTAGAGGGTGTTTTCGCAAAAGACGCCGATAAACTTATAATAAAAGACCTTGCCCAACGCGGGCTTCTATTCAAAGAACTTTTGTTCGAGCACAGTTATCCGTTCTGTTGGCGGTGCGATACGCCGCTTCTCTATTACGCGCGCAGCAGTTGGTTCATAAAGGTAACCGCCGTGAAGGACAGACTTATCGCCGCAAACAACTCCGTAAATTGGATTCCCGAATCCATAGGTACGGGCAGAATGGGAAACTTCCTTGAAAACGTTATAGATTGGGGACTCTCCCGCGAGAGGTATTGGGGAACGCCC
>JAGCZN010000031.1 GCA_017959995.1 Clostridia bacterium | reverse complement strand
TTTCGGTTTTTTATTTTTTTTCGGATTAAAAAGTTTCATACCGCCCATATTCTTTAAGAGGTGGCACATGAAAAAAGAAATTCCCGATTCAAATCCATATATAAAAAACGCCGAGGAAAGAGAGATAAGATACGCGGAACGCGGTGAGGAAATAAAGAATGGCAGATAATAAAACTTCCGTAGTGAATAAAGCGTACCTGGCTTTCGTTTCGGAAATTTCCCCGAAAACGAATGAAACGCGCAGTCTTTTCAACGCATTTGCGGTTGGCGGTTTTATATGCGTTATCGGGCAGTTTTTAAGGTATATGCTTGAATTCGTTTTCAAAATTGAAGGCGATGAACTTGCCGGCGCCGTTTCCATGATACTGATTTTTTTAAGCGCGCTTCTTACAGGACTCGGCGTGTACGACAGAATTGGAAAATATGCCGGCGCCGGATCCATAGTGCCCATAACGGGTTTTGCCAATTCCGTCGTGGCGCCCGCAATGGAGTTCAGAAGCGAAGGCTTTATCTACGGCCTTGCGGCAAAAATGTTCATAATAGCGGGACCTATTATCGTTTTCGGCGTAATGTCGTCCGTTGCGGTGGGAATAATTTATTATATAACGGGGCTGATCTGATGGGTAAACACACGATATTTTTTCACAACGCGCCGTCGATAGTGTGTACGTACAGCGCGGCGGGCAAAAAGGAGAGCGAAGGGCCGATAGGCTCGCTTTTCGATTACGTTCTCGAAGACGATTATTTCGGGGAAAAGACGTTTGAAAAAGCCGAGTGCAAAATGCTTTCCACCGTAATAGAAAAGGTAATAAAAAAGAGCGGTTACCGTAAATCCGATATAGACGCGTTGATTTCCGGCGATCTTCTCAACCAGATAGTATCTGCCAGTTTCGCCGCAAGGGACTTCAATATTCCGTATATAGGGATATATAACGCCTGTTCTACCTTGACGGAAGGGCTTGCGCTCGGCGCCACTCTTACGGACGGCGGATATATGTCCGACGTTATCGTGGCTACGGGCAGTCATTTTTCAACCGCGGAACGTCAATACCGCTATCCGCTCGAATTCGGCTCGGTGCGTCCGCCGCAATCGCAATGGACGGTAACGGGCGCAGGCGCCGCAATAGTTTCCCGAAAGGGGAAAGGGCCTAAAATAACGGCGGCTACGTTCGGTAAGGTGGTGGACTACGGCGTAAGCGACGCAAACAATATGGGCGCTGCTATGGCGCCCGCCGCAATGGATACGTTAATAACGCATTTTAACGAAACGGGCAGAAAACCCGATTATTACGATCTGATCGTAACGGGGGATCTCGGCGCACTTGGTTCGCGCATACTCAAACACATAATATCTCAGAACGGTTACGAAATTACCGATAATCACGTGGATTGCGGAGAAATTATATACAATATCGACGAAAAAGAGTATCAAGGCGGCAGCGGGGCAGGGTGCAGCGCAGTAGTTTTCAACTCTTATATTTACAGAAAATTAAAAGAAAAAGAATTAAATAAAGTATTATTTTCGGCCACGGGCGCGTTGCTTTCCACAACTACCACGCAGCAGGGGGAAACAATTCCCTGCATATCGCACGCCGTGGCGCTGGAGAACGACTGATATGGTTACCGAAATAATTACAACGTTTATAAAAGCTTTTATCGTAGGCGGAATTATATGCGCGGTGGCGCAACTTCTGATAAATTATACCAAAATCACCCCGGGTAAGATACTCGTATATTTTCTGCTTGCCGGCGTATTGTTACAGGCGGCGGGAATATATCAGTTTCTCGTTGACTTTGCGGGAGCCGGCGCGACCGTACCTATTTCCGGTTTCGGTTATTTGTTGGCAAAGGGCGCTATGGACGGCGCAAAAAAAGGACTTTTCGGGGCGTTAACGGGCGGTATCGTTTCCGCGGCGGCGGGGATTACGGCGGCTATCGTATTCGGTTTCGTTTTCGCGCTGATATTCAAACCCAAGTCAAAAAGAAACTGAAAACGGCATACAATATAGTATGTCGGTAAAATCCAAAGTAAAAATACTTGCGGTATTTACGGCGGCAACCGTTTTTTTGGGCGTGTATTACGCGCGCGTAACATCCGCCGTTCTCGACGCGGGCGACGCCCAGTCCGAAACCGCGCTTACCGCTTCGGTATATAAGGTGATGGGTGAAGCGGTTTCCGCAACCCAGGTCGGTTACGGTGATTTTTTCAGCATCGTAAAGGACGGCGGCGGAAACGTAGCCTATGTTCTTACCGACGGGGCCGCGGTCAATTCCTTTACGGAAGAAATATCGCTACGCGTATGCGATAAACTTAAAAACAGTTTCGCTCACGGCGCGGAAGTGCCGCTCGGCGTGTTTACGGGCATAAAACTGTTTTCGGGCATGGGCAGAACCGTACGAATAAAACTTTTCAGAATAAATTCGGTTAAATGCGAGCTGGTTTCGGAATTCCGCGAGGCGGGAATAAACCAGGTTGAACATTCTCTTTACGCGAAAGTGGTGCCGGACGTTACCTTGCAGGCTTTGGGACGCATTCGGAAGATAAGCGTTCCCGTTTCCGTTATGATATACGATAATATCATAGTCGGGAAGGTGCCCGAAATCTATCTTAATACCCGTTCGTACGGCTAAACACGGAAAATCGTTTGACAACCGCGTTTTTTTAATGTATAATACAAACGTAAACCGATTAAAGGCTGTGAAAAAGACAGGCGTGCCGAATCGTTTTTCAGAGAGCGCCGCTCCCGGGCTGTAAGGCGGCGTATTGCAGACGGTACGATATTCACTTTGGAGCTCCGCACCGAACCTTTTTCGGCAGTAGGCTGCGGCGGTCGTTCCGTCATAACGCAACGAGGCCCGTTTTCGCGGGCGAAGATAGGTGGTACCACGCAAAGATAAAAGCGTCCTATTAGGGGCGTTATTTTTTTGGAGATAAATATGAAAGACAAGATCTTGCAACTGAAACAGCGGGCGACGGAGGAA
>JAGCZN010000030.1 GCA_017959995.1 Clostridia bacterium | reverse complement strand
CGAAAGCTCCGCGTTATCGTACCAGCCGGCAAACGCGTATCCCTCTCTGACCGTGCCCGTAGGTAAAACGTATTCCGTTTCCTTTTCCACCTTTACGGCGGCTATCGCGCTGCCTCCGTTGGTTTCAAAACTGATTTCCACTGATTTTTTCTTGCACGCGTAAGCGGACGCGACCGCCGCTACGGCAAGAACTATTATCATTATGATCTTTAACGCTTTTTTCATTTCTAACCTTCCGATCGTTTTTTTTGATGAGAAACTTTATTCTTCCGTACTCGTTTCCGCCGACGATTCGTCGGTTCCTTCTTCGGGCTCTTCGCCCTCTTCCCAAACGGCGTACAGCGTAGTACCGTTTTCTACGCCGGTTATTTCGTTTGCCCGATATGCTACTGCGCCGCCTTGTTCGGTAGCCCAGCCGACGAACGTATAACCCGCTCTTACCGGCCCGCCGAACCTGTTCTGTTCTTCGGTTTCGTAAATAACGTAGGCGTTGGAAAAACTCTTTTCGTTTATTTTCACCGAAACTACGTAAGTTTTATCTTCGGAGAGAACGCATCCCCATACGACCGGTCTGTAGGACGAATTCCATCTTTCGCTCCAACCGCCGAGATTCTCCGCGGCGTCCGTATATACGGTGGCTTGTTTCGCGCCGTAAAACGCGTGGATGCCGAGTTCTTCTATATTGCTGCCGACAATAAACGATTTTACTTCGTTCAGGCCTTTGAACGCGTAATTACCTATTTTCTTTACGTTTTCGGGTATATTGATATACTTGAGTTTTTCCATTCCGAAAAACGCGTAGTTGCCTATTTCTTCAACGGAAGCGCCGATAGTGAGTTTTTTAACGCCCGTAGCCTTGTAAAACGCATAATTGCCCACGGTTTTAACGGAGTCGGGTATTATAATTTCCTCTACGAGCGGCATGGAACTGAAAGCGTAATCGCCGATACTTTCAAGCGAACTGCCGAGTTTTATTTCGTTTACCTTTTCGCACTTGTAGAATGCCCTTAAGCCTATTGACACCGTAGTATCGGGAAGAACTATCTTTTTAAGCTCCGCATCCTTATAAAACGCTTTTTCGCCTACGGAAACGAGATTTCTTCCGAAGTTCACGTCGGCAAGCAGGTTGCAGCCGTAAAACGCGAAATCGCCTATTTCTTCAAGCCGCGTATTCATAAGGTTAAGGGTTGTAAGGCTGCCGCACTCGTAAAATGCCGAGCGCCCTATCGAAACGAGCCACGAAGGTAACGTTTCTATCGCAAGAGACGAACATTTATAGAACGTATAATCCTCAATGCGGGTAAGCTCCCTGTTAAGCGTAACGGTGGCAAGTTTCGGACAGTTGTAGAATGCCGCCCTGCCTACGTGTTTTGCGTTCGCAAGTCCTATAATGCCGGTAAGCGTGGACGAATTGTAAAACGCATAGTCGGAAACGCCCACGACGCCCGGCTTGAGCGATACGGTGGCAAGATTTCCGCCGCCGTAACCTACTACCCAATTACCCGCGTAAACTATTCCGTACTCGTCTGGTCTGGTCCACAATTTGGTGTTTTTGAAGGCGAACGTTCCGACCTTTTCCAAAGTATCGGGAAGAAAACTTTCTCCGTCGCTGCGGTTATCGAGAAGTTTGCAATCATAAAAAGCGTACGATTTTATTTCTTTCAGGCTGTTGCCCAGATCGAGAGTGTTGAACACTTCGCATTTATAAAACGCGTATTCGCCTATTATTTCAAGCCCGTTCCTCGCAACGCTGAGCGACCAAAGCGTACTTGCGCCCGCAAACGCGTAATTTCCGATATATTTCAAACTTGCGGGAAGCGATACAGTTTTGAGTTGTGTAGCGTTTATGAACACGTTGTCGCCGATACCTATGGTACCGTCTTTTATTACGAGCAGAATTTGTTCGGAAGCCCCCCCCATAAAGGAGGAGATATCATCCGTTATAACGGTTTCCGGCGCATTGTTGATCACCGTGCTTTTACCAGCCGCGGTGGTAAGATAATTTATTTCGTATGAAAGTCTGTCGGAAACGCGGATCAGCCACTTGCCCACGTAAACGGCGGCGTATTCGTTCACGGCGGACGCCAATGCGTCTTCAAACAGTTTGGTGCCTTCAAACGCATACGCTCCCACGTGGTTCACGGAATCCGGAATGGTTACCGTTTCAAGTTTTTCGGACGAATTGAAGCAATATTTACCTATATCCTCAACGCCGTCGGGAATATTTATAGTCTCGAGCGAAATACAGCCGGCAAAAGCGTAATCGCCTATCGTTTTAAGCGCGCCGTTTTCACCGAAAGTTACCGACGTGAGTTTTTCGCATTTATAAAACGCGTTGCCGGCTATGGTTTCAAGCCCGTTTCCGATAACCAGATTTTCTATGCCGCAGTTGGAAAAAGCGTATTCGCCCAGTTCCTTCACCTTTTCGGGAACGGTTATTTCCTCAAGAGAGGTACAGTCGGAAAACGCCGCGTAGGCAATAACGGAAACGTTGCTGCTGAACGTTGCTTTTTTAAGCGACGAGCAATACGCAAACGTAGAATCCAAAATTTCGGTAACGCCGTAGGGAATCGAAATTTCTTCAAGCATTTTGCACGACTGGAAAGCGCCGCCGCCTATGATTTCAAGTGATTCGGGCAAGGTTATCGCCTTTAACGCCCTGCAATTTGAAAACGCGTTTTCGCCTATTTCGGTTACGTTTGCGCCGATAATTATCTCTTCAACGTTCCTGTTGCCCCTGAAAGCAGCTTTGGCTATGGACGTGAGAGGTTTTCCCCTGTATTTATCCTCTATTATAACTTTGCCTTGCGCCTGCCCCGATTTTTCTATCTGGTATTCGGTATTGTTCTTTATGAGTTTATAAAGACAACCCGTTTTGTACCCTCTGTGAAATTCGATCACCCTCGACCAGTCGGAATCGGATAAGTTCTTTACTCCGCTTATCGCCATGATCTTTATTTCGTAGTTTCCTTCGTCGAGATTATCGAGAGAATATTTCGGTGCGGAAGGATTACCTACGCTCGTTTTTCCCGTGTCAACATTTACTATTTCCAGCTTGTACCTTCGGGCGTTATCGACGTAATCCCACGTTAAAACGTTTTCTTCGTCAAGACTTATGCCTGTAGGCGAAGGCAACACGTTTTTTTTGCACGCCGAAAACGTAACGAGCAACAACCCGACGGCAAATACGGATATTAAAATTTCAACGAGTTTTTTCATAACGGTTTCCCACGGGCGTCCTATCCGCCCTCTCTGCGATTTATTCAGCTTTGTTTCCTTTTTTCTATTATCTGCCTTATTATTTCGTGCGGCCACTTGAACTTGAACTTCCGCACGATAATATCGAGAAGGAACAGTATTATAACGAGAATCATAAACAAAATTCTCGGATCGAACGTCCGAATCAGTTCGGTGACGAAATCCTTGAATACTTCGTACGGATCCTCGTTATCCTCTATAAGCGATCCGTTTCCCCTCGAAACGATAACTTTCATGGTTTCGATTAAATCTTCGTCGGTTTTTTCGGAAAAAGCGTTGTATTCTTCCGAATACGAGAACGAGGTATATTTTTCCACCGTTTCCTCTTCGCCGTCGGCGCTTATCTTCGTAACGACTATTTTATATACGCCGCTCTTTTTGATAACGAAAGAGCATCTTGAATACGCGTTTGCTTCAGTGAGCCCCGAAACTACGTAAAAACCTGTTGTATAGTCGATCTCTTCGGGAGTTACGAGCTGAACTTCGGTT
>JAGCZN010000029.1 GCA_017959995.1 Clostridia bacterium | reverse complement strand
TATATTCCGCTTGAGTCGCAAATACAAAAATATCAAGCAGAATATTATCAGACTATTTCATTGTGCCACTCGGAAGGCAGATCCGATAAGTTCGTGGAGTTTATGTTGCGGATGATCGATGAAGTTCTTGACGAAGTGATAGAAAACGTGAGCAAAGAGGCCGCGAATATTTCCGAACAAGTCAACAGGCTTTTGGATATTATGGAAACGGATATTCCGCTTTCGGCAAATGAAATAATGCGACGTCTGGGGATCAAATCCAAAGAAACGTTAAGAAATACCTATCTTACTCCCGCCATCGAAAACGGGCTTATAAAAATGACGATACCCGACAAACCGAACAGTAAAAATCAAAGATACGTTAAGTAAGAAATAATATCTCCGTATAGTCAAAGAGGGGATAGCGGAAGAATAGAGCAACAGAATATAGTGTCGATGTATTGTCATTATATTGACATAGTATATTTTTGATATAAAGTAAATATGTAGGGTGTAAAAACATAAAATATATGATATATAAAAGGATTTTATCGGCTATAATTCAATGAAATAAAATAGATTTTTAATAAGCGCGATATACGATTTATTGCTTCGAGTCCTGTATGCCGCGGGAAGCGCCGTTTCCGGCCTGAAATGGTACGACGGCACCGACGTAGGCGTTGAGATCGCGATCGGCGCGTTTACCGAAGAGGACGGAACGGAACAGGTTACGATTCTGATAAATTATCAGTAAGCGCGAAATGCCGGTCAAAGAGGAGTGCTTATGAGAAAAAATCAGTTTTTTTAATTCTTTTATTGACGCTGAACATAGCGATTTGTTCTGTTTTATCTTCTTGCGTCAATCCTCGCGGAAAGGACGATTCGTCTCCGCGGCGAACGGATTTTCAAACTAAAAATTATTCAAGCGGCGTCAAAAACAAATAAACACCGTAACCGTAACCGAATTTTCCGCCTTTCGATATGTGTTCGGCGTATTTGCGGCGAAGCGAAGTGTCTTGCGGTAAAGTATCCGTGTTCCCATCGTAAATTTTATCGAAAAGTCTCCATACTTCGCCGTAATCGTCGTTATAGCCGGTTTCTATAACGTCGTAATCGCTTGCGAATTTATATATATTCGATTCCGGAGTCAAAAATTTCATAGTCTGAGGGGAAAGCAGCCAGGACGAACATACGAACGGCGTAAAATCCGACCTTAAAACCCCCTTGAAAAATTCTTTTGCAAGTATATACGATTTATTTACTTCTTCTTTTTGCAGTTTTTCGCCGCTTCTCGGAATATGAACGAAAAGAACGTTATCCGACGGATGAAGTTCTCTTTCTCCGGAAGCGTAGTTTTTGCCGAATTTTATCAGATCGAACTGCAACCTGCCCAGCCCGAACCTGTAAAGTCTGAAGAAGCCCGCGTACCATTGAAAAACGAAATTGCCCCATACGTTATAAATCAGTTTGCACTCCGTAAGCTTATATTTTATATCGTACATGGTGTTTTTCCAGATCTCGTCGGATATGCCGAAAATTTTATAGTATTTCCGTGAAATTTCCGTAAGGGCGATAAGTGCCAGCGCGTTTCCCGTGTAAACGTTTATGCCCGCCGCTTCCGACATTTTACGCGTTTTTTCCATAGCGATACCGAAATCGCAGTTCATGTTTACGTCGTAATCGCGTAAAACGCCGTTAAGAAAAGATTCCGATACGGCGTTTGAAACCACCGCGCGGAAAGAAGATACCAACGTTTCGCGCGATTCTTCGGGAAACCCGAAGTCGGTAATAAAATCGTTCAGATACAATTCGTTCATAGCGTTTCCTTAATTTACGGTTTACTTTGAATTCGGGCCGTTATACGTTAGCCCCGCGTTGAAAAACGGTTTTTATCCGCTTTTTTATTTTATAACATAAACCGCAAAATGTAAAACGATTTTTCGTTTATTTTTTTCGTGATTTCAACGGCGTTTTTACCGTCGGTCGGATATTTGTTCCGTAAGGTTTTACCGCCTGCGGCGTTTTTTCAAAACGCGCGGTAAATTAAAATGCCATTATTTTCAATTTCCCTATTGACAAGTTCGCATACCTGTGTTATAATTAAAACGATGAATTATTTAATTTAGTTAAACAAAAGCGTTTAATTGTTTAATTCGGTTAAACAATCAGGCGCGGTGCGAAAAAAGTTCGGAGCGGTATTTGTAAAAACCGTATCAACGCATATAATAAGGTAAGGAGGAAAAATGAAAAAATTCATTTGTTTTGCAATGAGTCTTATTTTGTCTGCCGCGTTTTTTGCGGGCTGTAAAAACGGAAAGGATTCGGTAGGCGATAGCGACGGAAAAACGGAAACTTACAACAGGGACGAGGGCCTCGTTCCGGATTCGGAAGACGCGTTTTTCGACGATTTTACCGACAGAGAGTATTCCGCCGGAATATGGAACGTAATGAATTCCAAGTGGGGGCCGGCGTTCAATCACGGCGTACGCCCCGAAAACGTCGGGTGGAACGATAGCGGCGTGGTAACGATACGTTCGTTCGGTAAATATTACGGCGATGCGAACAAAACCTGCCAGGGCGGTTGCCTTATAACCAAAAAAGCTTACGGCCCGGGCCGGTACGAAGTTAAAATGAAGCTCGTTCCGCGTTTCGGCGCGTGCACCGCTTTCTGGACGTTTATGTACGGAACCGCACAGGATCTTGAAGGAAACGTTCAAACCCAGCTTAACCAGGAAATCGATATAGAACTTAACGTTGGCGGTGATTTTCACAACGTGTGGTTCACGAACTGGCACACGGAAGATCTGAAATCGCACGTTGAAAAGACTTCGGACTTCGCCCATAACGACGGGGAATGGCATCTGTATACTTTCGAATGGCACACTAACCCCGCGCGCGTGGATTATTATATAGATAACGTGCATTACTACACCGCCAGGTCGTACGTTCCGTACGTGGCGGGCGCGCTGAATATAGGCAACTGGTTCCCGGACAGTTGGGCGGGCGTTCCCGATTTCGAAGAAGACTATATGCAGATCGATTACGTCAGATACACGCCCTATAAAAGCCAGCCTTTCACGCCTTCCCGCGCAGGCGGCGGTGCGGCGGAATTCCCGTCCGTTTCAACTCCGTTGCCCGCGCCCGCAAACCTTATATCCAACGGCGGTTTCGAATATACTTACGCAGAGCAGGAGCGTACGGTAAACGCCTGGTCCTCTTATCAGAATGCGGAAACGGTAAGAGAAGGCGATAATACCGTTATGAAGGTTTCGGGCGAAGATTCGGTTGCCTCGCAACTCGTATCCGTTGCGAACGAGGGCGTGGAATACACCGTTACCGCAAAGGTGAAACTTGCCGATGCTATCTCTTCGGGCGCGATCGCGGCTTACTTTCTTAAAGCCAATACCGAATACGTGGGAAGCCGCGTTGCCGTGGATATATCTTCTTCAAGCGAAGGTTATGCCGACGGAGAATATTTTAACGTAACCTTGAAATTTACCGCGCCGAAGGGGGCAAAGCGCATATCGCTGTATCTTGAATGCGCCGGCGGCGAAATATTCTTCGACGACGTGTTTATGAATATGACCAATAGGTTATAAAAAGCAAAAACCCCCTAAAACTCACGTTAAACAACTTTTTTATGAATCAAACCGCAATAAAAAGCGGTAAAATAATTCGGAGGAAAATATGAAAAAGAAAATTTTGAAGTTTGGAACGATGCTTCTCGCTTTGTCTTTCACGCTTACGGCCGCGTTTGCCTGCGGCAGGAAAGGGCCTTCAACGGTTGCGCCGCACAGTTTGAAAATCACTTTCTACGACGGCGGCTACGGTCAGGCCTGGGCGTATAAACTTGCGGAAAAGTTCACGCAGGAAACGGGTATAGTTATCTATCAGGAAACGGGTATAAATCCCAGTAAAACCATTACCGACGATATCCCCAACGCGCTTGCAAACGGAACTGATACCGACATTTTCTTCTCGCACAACATTATATGGGAAGTGCCCGCGTCCAAAGGGCAGATAGAACCGCTGGACGATCTGTTCGCCATGGAGTGCGACGGCAAAACCGTTGCCGACCGCGTTCTGCCCGAACTTCTTGACGACTGCAAACTCAAGTTCAACGGCAGTTATTACAAACTCCCCTGGACGAACGGCGCCGGCGGCCTTATTTACAACAAGGTGCTTTTCGATAAATACGGCTGGGAAGTTCCCGGAACCTACGAAGAACTCGTTGAACTTTGCGAAACCATCGAAAACGCTGGTATTTTGGCAAATCCTGAAGCACCCAGGGCCGAACAGGTAAATATCAAACCCTTCGCCTGGAGTTCCGAATGCTACTACTGGGATTATCTTGTGTTCGACTGGTGGGCGCAACTCGAAGGCGTTGACAGCATCGAAAATCTCAAAAAACTTCCCTCGGCCGACGTGTTCGATCCCGCCAAGGGCTACAAATTCCCCGAAGCCGTGCAGTTGTGGGCAGATCTCGTCGCCCCGCACGAGGTGAACGGCGTTCTTCGCGATTACAGCATGAAGGACAGCAGCGGCAGACATTACCAGGCTGCTCAGATAGACTTCCTCAACGGTTTTGCGGCCATGATGCCCAACGCGCAGTGGCTTGAAAGCGAAATGCGCGACAATATTGATCCGGAAAAGTGCGAAATGGTTCTTATGCCCGCGCCCGTAGTGCCCGGCGCAAAGACCGATTCCGAAGGTAACCCCATAAGAGTAAATTATCAGGTCGGCGGCGGCGACAGCATAATTATCCCCGCTTGTTCCGTAAATAAAGAAGAGGCCAAGCAGTTCCTGCGCTTTATGATGAAAGAGGAAAACGCAAAACTCTTCACCGAACGCACGCAGGGCGTTATGCTCGGCGTGAAGTACGATAATCTCGACGGCATAGGCGACAGATACCTCACCAAATTCGCCCGCAGCGTATTCGAAGTAAATACCCACAGCAAAAAGTTCAACCTTTACTCGCAGGCGAATATGGTTCTCAACAACAAAATCACCCTCGAATGGGCTGATACCGGCGTAAACCATTACGCGGAACTTTACAATAAAGCAACCACGGTAGACGCGGTATTCTCAGCAAGGCTTACCGATATAAAAGCGAACTTTGCGCAGTGGAAGTCCGATTCGGATAAGGTGTTCGGCGCCGAATAACGGAGGACAGCATGGAAGGAATAAGTGCCGTAAAACGCAAAAAACCGAGGCATAAATCCATATACGAAACAGGCTTTATAATATTGATGCTGGCGTATCCGGTGGCGCATTTTATAGTGTTTTGGGGCATAGTCAATTTTAATTCGATATTGAGAACGTTTCAGCGTTACGTAATGTGGCAGGACGGAAAACTCGTTAATTCCTGGGTTTGGGCGGGGCTCGATAACTACAAGAACGTATGGACGGGTTTTTCGCGGGCGGATACGAAGAGAATAATCGGCAACTCTCTCGGGTATATGGTCGTTTCAAACTTCATAAGTCTGCCTCTTGCGATAATCTCGTCGTACTTCCTGTTCAAAAAGATGCCTTTCGCCAAATGGTTCAGGGTAATATTCTTCTTGCCCTCCATAATACCCATAGTCGTTCTGGCAACGGTGTTCCGTTTCCAGTTCGACGCGCGCTTCGGTTTAGTGAACGGTTTTCTCAATATTTTCGGTATAGAATCTCCGAGTTGGTTCGGCGTTTACCCGAATTCGCAAAGAATGATATACCTTTACTGTATATGGGCGGGGCTCGGTTTCAACGTACTGCTTCTTTCGGGTGCGATAAGCAGGCTTCCCGTAGATCTGTTTGAATATTCGCATCTCGAGGGCATGCCCTACGTAAAGGAATTTTTCCGTATAGTAATTCCGCTTATATGGCCTACCATTACAACTACGTTTCTGCTCGGTTTAACGTCGGTTTTCGGGGTTATGCTTCAACCCATGATGATAATGCCCGGCGACGCGAACACCCAGACGATAGCGCTAAAAATTTACAACAGCGTGCGAACGGCTAACGAAACGGCGCGGCCGGAGATAATAGCGTTCGGCCTTCTGCTTTCGGTAATGGCTATGCCTTTTATTCTCGCTATAAAGTTTGGCATGGAGAAAATTTATGCCGACGTGGAGTTCTGATTATGAAAAACAGGTATAAAATCGGCAAACAAAAAATAATCCGCTCCACGCCGCAGAAAATAGCTATGGGTATCGTTTTTGCGTTATTCCTTATATATTCGGTAACGCTTGTTTTCCCGTTCGTATGGATGTTCGTAAACTCCTTCAAATCGCCTGCGGAATTTTTCGGCGGAAATATATGGGGTTTCCCGAAAACTTTAAGAATTGCCAATTACAGCGAAATTTTCGTAGGTCTTCCTGTCGGCGGGGTAGACGGCGCGGTTATCGAAACCACCGTTGTAGGAAAACTTTTCGGCGCTATTCATAAATATTCCATATTCGAAATGTTTATAGTAAGTATAGCGCTCACGCTGGCGTGCACCCTGTCGAACATATTCTTCTCGGCTACGAGTTCTTACGTGGTTGCCAAATACCGCTTTTTCGGAAGGCAGTTCATATACAGCCTTGCGATATTCCTTATGATAGTGCCCATTGCGGGCACGCTTCCCGAGCAGTACGCCCTTATGCGATGGCTCGGGCTGGAAGACAGTTTCTTCGGGGTGTTCCTGATGTTCTCGGCAGGCTTCGGAATGAACTTTTTCCTGATGTACGGCTTTTTCAAGAACATATCCGTAACGTATGCCGAAGCGGCGCGGGTAGACGGGGCGGGGCACATTATGGTGTTTTTCAAAATAATGCTTCCGCTTGCGCTTCCCGTTATAGTATCGCTTTCGGTAATATACTCT
>JAGCZN010000028.1 GCA_017959995.1 Clostridia bacterium | reverse complement strand
GCCCCCGCAGGTATATACGCGTTAAGAGAGGAAGTTTTATTGCCGTTCTCGTCGTAGGCGTCGTTCATCGCGCGGTATTCGTCGGCCCAGTCCTCACGGATCTTGAGCGACCACGTGGGCGGCGTGGAAGGCGTCCATAAGGCGTTCAATTTTCCTTTTTCGTTGGTGAGTACCTGCTTCGTAAACGCTTGGCTTTCACCCGAAAGAAGTTTTTTGAAGTTGGGCATTTTTTCCAGATAAGGCGTCCAGTCCTCAAGAAGAACGCCCTGATTCCTCAACGCCTGGAAAGAGGTGAAGTCCGGAAACGAAATTATATCGGGTTTCTTTTTGGAACTGAATTCGATCATCACGGAATTAGTGAAATCCGTTGTTGCGTTGAGCGAAATATCGAGTCCGTAATTTTGTTTGATCCAGGCCCTGTAAGGATCGTCCGAGGAGGTGGGTGTGTTTGTCCAGCCGTTGAGCAACAGCGAAACGGAATATACCGTTCCGTTTTCTTTGCCGGAACCGGAATCGGCATCCGAAGAACCGCCCTTTTCCTTCTTGCACGCTACCGATGAAACGGTCACGGCAAGGACGAGAACGACGCTCAACAAAATTTTAGTAAGTGCTTTCATGATTCTCTCCTTTATTTTTATATCTTCCGACCGTTTTTCAGCCTTTCACGGAACCGACGTAAACGCCTTTCGTAAAATATTTCTGAAAGAACGGATAGACGACAAGTATCGGCACGCAACTGATGACCGTCAAAGCCATTTTTATTGTCATGTCGTCAACGTTGCCTATATTTATGATGCCCTCTATCTTTTCGAGGTTGCCCTGATTGATTTGATTCAGATTATTGAACGAGATCTGAATATAATATTGCAAAGGCCACAGATGCGAATATTCCTGCGTGACGTACAGAAATGCGTCGAACCAACTGTTCCATTGACCGACCATTGTAAATAAACCTATTGCCGCAATAACCGGTTTGGACATAGGTATTACGACCTTTAAGAATATGGTGAACTCGTCCGCCCCGTCGATATTCGCGGCCTCTTCCACGTCCTTCGGCAATCCTTCGAAAAATTGTTTTATAATTATAACGTTCCAAACGTTCATAATATTCGGTATAACGTAAACCCAGATATTGTTGCGAAGGTTGAGCGAATCTATAACTACGAAGGTCGGTATCAATCCGCCGTTGAAAAGAATGCAGAAAATAACGAGTTTTATCACGGCGTTTCTGCCGGGCAAATTTTTTCTCGAAAGCGCGTAGGCGAACAGCGCGCAGAAAACGACGCTTAACACCGTGCCCGCAACCGTTCTAAAAAGACTTACGAGTATTGCTTTTATAACGTAGTTTCCCGCCGTTAAAACCTGCGCGTACGCCTGAACGGTAAACTTTTGCGGTATAGGCAGAAAATACGTAGCGTTTATATCCTGCGGGGCGCAGAAAGACACGAGCAGGGTATAAAGCAACGGATACAGACATAAAAGCGCCGTAAGCGCGCATATCGCCGTTATTATTATCGAATATATTCTCTCGTTCGTTTTAGCCGACATACGCTTTCCTCCTTACCACATACCCACTTCCGCGGTCTTTTGAGATATACGGTTACACACTAAAACCAGAAGCATACCTATCGCAGACTGGAAAAACGACATCGCCGCGCCGAGGCTGTATTGCATTTTGTTCATTCCGTCCCAGATAAGCCAGGTATCTATAACGAGCGCCTGATTGCGCGTAGTTGCGGTGGAAAACAGTAAAAGTTGTTCGCCGCCCGCGCCTTTAAGTATGTTACCGAGCGACATTACCGTAAGAAATATTATTGTGTTCTTTATGCTCGGAAGGGTGATATGCCTCACTCTCTGCAACGGGGATGCGCCGTCTATTTTAGCGGCCTCGAACAGCGTTGTATCTACCCCCGAAAGGGCCGCAAGATAAAGTATCGTGCCCCATCCGAGTTCCTTCCATACCGCCGTGAATATCACTATCGGCATAAAATGCTTTTCCGACGCGAGATAACTTACGCCGGTACCGAACATGGAACTTATCAACCCTTCGGGGCTGAACAGCGAATACGTTATTGCGTACACCACCACCCAACTGAAAAAGTGCGGGATATACACGATACTCTGAAAAACGCTCCTCGCGGTTTTGCTTTTCAGATCGTACAGGCAAACAGACAGAATAAGCGGCGGTATTATGCCCACTATCAATCTCAGAATGCTGATATAAAGCGTTCTGCCTATTACGCCGAGCATCTTCGGATCGGTAAAAATCAATCCGAATTGCTTGAAACCTACCCAGTTCCCGCCCCATACGCCCGTTTCGAGTTTGAAGTCCTTGAAGGAAAGAACCGTTTGAAGAACTATGGGGTAAAGGTTGAAAACAAATATCAATATCAAGGGAACGACCATACAGCAATAACTAGGCAAAAACCTTTTCACCATGGTTACGGTTTCCGGTTTAAGTTTCAAATCTATCGCCCCCGCCCCGGCGAGTAGAATACTTATAATGAGTAACGTAGGTTTTACATCAAACAGGTTGT
>JAGCZN010000027.1 GCA_017959995.1 Clostridia bacterium | reverse complement strand
GCCGACGGGTATGCTCTTTACCTGCGGTTCGTTTTTATATGAATCCACACAGAACGGACATTGCGGATCGGTATAATCTTCGGGCTCCATAGGTATGCCGCTGCGCATTTCAAATTCTCCTTTTTGCGAAAATATATACGTATTATACCATATTGCTCGGCTACTTTCAAGAACATTTGCGCCGAAAAAAATTTTTCGCCCCGAAAACTTACAATACCCTTGAAAATAATTCTTTACTCTGCTATAATTATAAATGATGAAGGAGACCGCCTTATGCTGATTTCGGGATTTCGGAAAATGACGCTTTTAGACTACCCAAACAAAGTTGCCTGTACCGTTTTTACGGGCGGATGCAACTTCCGCTGTCCGTTCTGCCATAACGCGTCGCTCGTTACCGATATCGATAAAAATTCCGCCCTGAAAGCGGACGAGATCCTTTCCTTCCTGAAAAAGAGAACGGGGCTTCTCGACGGCGTTTGCATTACCGGCGGAGAGCCTCTTATGCACCCGGACGTAACGGATTTTATAAAGGAAATCAAATCGCTGGGTTTTTCCGTAAAGGTGGACACGAACGGAAGTTTTCCCGACAGGCTGAAGGAAATAGTGAACGGCGGCCTTGCGGATTACGTTGCGATGGACGTAAAAAACTCCCCCGAAAAATACGCCATGACCGTAGGAGTTGAAAACTTTGACATAACCCCCGTAAAAGAAAGCGTAAAATTCCTTAAAGAAAGCGGCGCGGCTTTCGAATTCCGCACCACGGTGGTAAAGGAGTTTCACGACGTAGCCGATATAGAAGCCGTTGCGGAATGGATCGGGGGCGCGCCCGCCTATTACCTTCAGAATTTCGAAGACTCCGGAAATCTTATTTGCGGCGGACTTCATTCCGTCGATAATAAAACGATGGAAAGAATGCGGATATCGGCACTTAAACACGTAAAAAACGTTTCTTTGCGCGGAATATGAAAACAACATATAGATAATTTTCACAATTCTTCACACAATATATTGTGGTTTTTGATTGACAACCGGAATAATATGTGTTACAATGAACACACTTCCACTTTCAGGAGATTTTTTTTATGTATAACGTTTTGAAAAGGGACGGAAAAACCGTCGATTTCGATTTTGGAAAAATTAAAAACGCAATGATAAGCGCCTTTGACGCATGCAAAACCGATTACCTTGACGAGGTAATAGATTTTCTTGCGCTTAAAGTTACCGCCGATTTTCAACCTAAAATCAAGGATGGGAAAATTTCAGTTGAAAACATTCAGGACAGCGTTGAATCCGTACTTATAAAGGCCGGATACGACGACGTTGCAAAGGCTTACATTCTCTACCGCAAACAGAGAGAAAAACTGAGAAACGTAAGCGATACTTTCCTTGACTACAAAAAAATAGTTGATAATTATCTGCACATAAACGACTGGCGCGTTAAGGAAAATTCCACCGTTACCTATTCGGTAGGCGGGCTTATTTTAAGTAACTCCGGCGCTATAACCGCCAATTACTGGCTTTCCGAAGTTTACGACGAGGAAATAGCCAACGCGCACAGAAACGCGGACATACATATTCACGACCTTTCAATGCTCACCGGCTATTGCGCGGGCTGGTCGCTGAAACAACTTATACAGGAAGGACTCGGCGGAGTAGTGGGCAAGATCACTTCTTCCCCCGCCTCACACCTCTCCACGCTCTGCAACCAGATGGTAAACTTCCTAGGCATAATGCAGAACGAATGGGCGGGCGCGCAGGCGTTTTCGTCGTTCGATACGTACCTCGCGCCGTTCGTAAGAGTGGATAATCTTACCTACAAGGAAGTAAAACAATGCATCCAGTCGTTCATTTACGGCGTGAACACGCCCAGCCGCTGGGGTACCCAATCGCCGTTTACCAATATCACGCTCGATTGGACCGTTCCCAACGACCTTGCCGAACTAAACTGCATAGTGGGCGGCAAAGAGCTTGACTTCAAGTATAAAGATTGCCAGAAAGAAATGGCAATGGTAAACAAGGCGTTTATCGAAATTATGATCGAGGGCGACGCTAACGGAAGAGGTTTCCAATACCCCATTCCCACCTACTCGATAACGAGGGATTTCGACTGGTCGGATACGGAAAACAACCGTCTGCTGTTCGAGATGACCGCAAAGTACGGCACGCCGTATTTTTCGAATTATATAAACAGCGATATGGAACCGAGCGACGTTCGCAGTATGTGCTGCCGCCTTCGCCTCGATTTAAGAGAGTTGCGCAAAAAATCCGGCGGCTTCTTCGGAAGCGGCGAAAGCACGGGTTCGGTAGGTGTAGTTACGATAAATATGCCGAGAATCGCCTATCTTTCCGCCACGAAAGAGGAATTCTTCCACCGCCTTGACAAGATGATGGATATAGCGGCGCGCTCGCTTAAAGTAAAGAGAACGGTTATTACCGAACTTTTAGAAGCAGGGCTTTATCCCTATACGAAACGTTACCTCGGCACGTTCAACAACCACTTCTCCACGATAGGCCTTGTGGGAATGAACGAAGCGGGACTCAACGCGAAATGGCTCCGCAAAGATATGACGCATAAGGAAACGCAGGACTTCACCATAGAAGTGCTAAACCACATGAGAGAACGCCTTTCCGACTATCAGGAAACTTACGGCGACCTGTATAACCTCGAAGCGACGCCCGCGGAATCCACCGCCTACCGCCTTGCCAAACATGACGTAAAGAAATATCCCGATATAGTTACTGCGGCAAAAAGCTGCGACGATACGCCTTACTACACCAATAGTTCTCACTTACCCGTGGGTTATACGGAAGATATTTTCTCCGCGCTTGACATTCAGGACGAATTGCAGACGCTTTATACTTCCGGTACGGTATTCCACGCCTTCCTCGGCGAAAAACTGCCCGATTGGAAAGCCGCCGCGAACCTCGTGAGAAAGATTGCGGAAAACTACAAACTTCCGTATTATACCCTTTCTCCAACGTATTCCGTATGTAAAAACCACGGTTACATAACGGGCGAACACAAAGTTTGCCCCGAATGCGGAGAAAAAACGGAAGTTTACAGCCGTATAACCGGCTACTACCGCCCCGTTCAGAATTGGAACGACGGCAAGGCGCAGGAATATAAGGACAGAAAAGTTTACGATATAGGTCGTTCGCGCTTAACCCACAGCGGACCCGTTTCGGATTGCCCGTGCGACAGTTCGGAACCTGCGGAAAAATTTATAAATGCGGACGGAGAGAAAACGCCGCTTCTTTTCACTACGGCAACCTGCCCCAACTGCAAGATAGCCTGTGCCACACTCGATAAGGCGGGATATAAATACGAAAAACTTCTCGCAAACGAGAACGCAGACCTTGCCACCCGCTACAGCGTGAAACAGGCGCCGACACTCGTTGTGTTCAACGGAAACGGATTTGAAAAATACGCAGGCGTTTCGGACATCAAAAAATATCTCGGAAAATAAAAATGATATACGATATTATTATAGTCGGCGGAGGCCCCGCGGGGCTTACCGCCGCGCTTTATGCAAAAAGAGCGAATAAAAGCGTGCTTATAATAGAAAAATCCACTTTCGGCGGACAGATAACCTATTCGCCCAAGGTGGAAAACATACCCGGTTTTACCGTTCTTTCTGGTAACGAATTCGCCGAAAAAATGGTGGATCAGGTACTTGCGCAGGAGGCGGAAACAGAGTTTGCCGAAGTTACGGCCATACGCAACGACGGGGAATTCAAAACCGTTATTACCGAAGACGGCGAATTCGGCGCGAAAACCGTTATTATAGCCACCGGCGCAAAACACCGCCTTTTGGGGCTTGAAAAAGAAGAAGAATTCATTGGCAACGGCATTTCTTTCTGCGCCGTGTGCGACGGAGCCTTTTACGAAGGCAAAACCGTTGCCGTTATAGGCGGCGGAAATTCCGCTTTGCAGGAAGCTTTGCTCCTTTCCGACCTTGTAAAAAAACTTTACGTGGTGCAAAATCTTGACTTCTTTACGGGAGAGGCGAAACTCGTTGATCAACTACTTGCAAAACCTAACGTAACGGCAATTCTCGGCACGGTGGTCGATGGATATCTCGGCGAAAACGAGTTGAACGGCGTAAGATTGAAACGGGTTGCCGACGGGGAAATTTCACAGCTTTTTGTTGACGGCGTTTTCCTTGCGGTAGGCCTTATTCCGCAGAACGGACAATTTAAGGACGTAGTTACTTTGGACGAGCGAGGATACGTTGATTCTGACGAGGCGTGCAGAACGAACACCGCGGGTATTTTCGTTGCGGGCGACTGCCGTAAAAAACGCATACGGCAGGTAACCACCGCCGCGGCGGACGGAGCGATCGCCGCCCTTGCCGCCTGCGATTACGTGGATTCGCTCAAATAGAAAAATTCTTTTTATTACAATAATACGGCCCCGCCGAAGTTTTTCGGCGGGGCTTGGTTTTTACGCGCAATTTCCTATGATAGACGAAATTACAAACAGAAAAAGAAGCACGGCTAATACGACGAACATGGGAACTATCATCAGTTTTACGGCGGCCCAGTAAGTATTCCACTTTTCGCGGAAACCGGACTTTTGTTTAGGCGGCCTTTCCGGAAGTTTCTCCCCCGTTCTGTTCACCCGCGACATATCCGCCACGGTAGATCCGTCATCGTAATAGATTACTTTTTCCTTTTTCTTTTTTTTTGACATCCGTTACTCCTGAGAATAGCAGTGGCAAGCCACGAAATGATCTTTTTCATACTCTTTATATTTCGGGGCTACGTGCTTGCATATTTCCATAGCCTTGGGGCATCTCGTGTGGAATTTACAGCCCTTGGGCGGGTTGGCGGGCGAAGGTATATCGCCTTTCAAAAGTATCCGGTGCGACTTTTCGTCGGGATTCGGGTTGGGTACCGCCGAAAATAACGCTACGGTATAAGGATGCATAGGATTTGAGAATATTTCTTCCTTTCTGCCGAATTCCACCATGGAACCGAGATACATTATGCCGATCTTATCGGAAATATATTTTACCACGGAAAGATCGTGAGATATGAAAATATAGGCGAACTTCCTTTCCTGCTGTAACTTTTTGAGAAGGTTGATTATCTGTGCCTGAATGGAAACGTCCAAAGCGGACACGGGCTCGTCACACACCACAAGTTCGGGATTTACAGCAAGCGCGCGCGCTATGCAGATACGCTGGCGCTGTCCGCCGGAAAATTCGTGCGGATACCTTTCGTAGTAGTAATCTCTTAAACCGCATTGTTCCATAAGTTTAAGAACGTAATCCTTTACTTCGGAAGGCGGAACTATACCGTGTACCTTTACGGGCTCGGCAAGAATATCGCCCACGGTGCTTCTCGGCGGAAGCGATGAGTACGGATCCTGAAACACTATCTGCATCTGCGTTCTGAGCGGGCGCATCTCTTTGGATTTATAACCCGCGATATCCGTTCCCTTGAAAAATATCTGACCGCCGGAAGGCTGATGAAGTTTGAGTACCGTTCTTCCCATCGTTGTTTTTCCGCAACCGGATTCGCCGACTATTCCGAGCGTTTCACCCGGATAAACTTTGAACGAAACGTCGTCAACCGCTTTCAAAACCGAAAGAGGCTTGCCTAATACGGTCTTTTTTAACGTGAAATATTTTTTCAGATGTCTGACTTCCAGAATGGCGTCGGGATCGGGCGGAAGAAGTTTGTCCTGCTCTTCCCTTTCGGCTCTTACGGCTAATTCTTTGCCGTATTCGGCTTCGTCGTCAAAATTCTCAAATTCTTCGGATTTTTCCGTTACGGTAACTTCGGAAGTAGCCTTAACGATTGCGGGATTTCCCTCGGTTTTAACGGATTCTTCGCTTTCCGTTACGTTGTTTTTTTCGAAATCTTTATCAGAAACGTTCTCGTTTGAATATTGTTTATTCATGTATATTTTCCTTTTCTCCATACAAGTGGCACGCTACGAAATGCGTGGGACTTACCTGAACCATTCCGGGATAAACTCCCGAGCACTTGCCGATGCATTTATCGCATCTTTCTTTGAAATAGCAATAGTCGGGCATATTTATCGGGTTTGGTACGTTGCCCGGAATATTGAACAGTTTTTCTTCCGACGAATCCATAGTGGGCTTCGATTTCTGTAAGCCCTGGGTGTAAGGATGCATGG
>JAGCZN010000026.1 GCA_017959995.1 Clostridia bacterium | reverse complement strand
TCAAATAACAAGGCTCGCTTTGGCGAAAGGACGAGATTGACCTGATGGTCATCGAGGTCTTGAGACCAAAGCAGAAACGTCGTTATTTGAGATGAATTTTTTTTCAAACCTTTTGAGGAAAAAGTCGCTCAAATAACAAGGCTCGCTTTGGCGAAAGGACGAGATTGACCTGATGGTCATCGAGGTCTTGAGACCAAAGCAGAAACGCCGTTATTTGAGATGAATTTTTTCTCAAAGTTTGGAGTTTTTACGTATATAGAACGGGTTTGTTTCGCAGCCGGAAAGATGCCTTCCGTCGGTTACGGTAACGTTTTTATCGGTTATTATACAGTTTATGTAGGCATTATCGCCTATTATCGTATCCTGCATCAGAATGGAATTTTTGACGGACGCGCCGCGCGCCACTTTTACTCCGCGGAAGAGTATGCTGTTTTCCACCTCGCCCTCTATGACGCAACCGTCTGCTATAAGAGAGTTTTTGACCGAGGCGAGATCGCCGTACTTGGTGGGCGCGGAATCCCTTATTTTCGTATACACGTTGTTATTGAGAAAAACTTCGTTCATTCTCGTTTTATCGAGAAGTTCCATACTCTTGTCGTAATAACTTTGCAGGGAAGTTATCTTTGCGAAATAACTTGCATGCTCGTACCCGAATACGCGCAGGGTGCCGACGTTGCGCGCTATTATATCCGCCGTAAAATGATGTTTATTGTGAGATATGGCGTCCTTTACAAGATTTGAAAGAAGGTTTCTGTTCAACACGAACACGTTTGCGAATACGTTCACTTCCCCTTGCACGCGCGGGGCGAAAGATATATCGGTAACGCGGCCCGAAGCGTCAAGTTTAAGTACGATATCGTTTGAAGAAGTCATTTCCCTTGCGTTCATGCGGGCGTATACCATGGTAACGTCGGCATTTTTGCGGATATGCGTGCGCACTATTTTATCGTAATCCATATTGCACACAAGGTCGCAATCGGTCATCACTACGTACTGCTCGGTGGATTTTTCTATGAAACCTATAATGTTTTTCAGCGCTTCAAGGCGCGTATTGTAAAGCGAAGTGTTTTCCTGAACGCCGAACGGCGGAAGTATGCGCAGGCCGCCGTGCCTTCTGGCAAGATCCCAATCTTTTCCGCTTCCGATATGATCCATAAGCGACTGATAGTTGCTTTTTGTTATAACGCCGACCTTGGTTATATCGGAATTGACCATGTTTGACAGGGCGAAATCCACCAGACGGTATCTTCCGCAAAACGGAATGGAACCGAGCGTTCTGCTTTGGGTAAGCTCGGGAACGTCGCTATCGTGTATATTGGAAAAAATAATACCCATCGTGTTGCTCATAGCCGTTACCCCCTTATTTATCCGAACTGTCGATAATTTCGCCGCAGCCCACTTCGCCGCCGCGATCGACCTTACAGCCTCTGCCGATTACCGCTATTTTAACGCCCTTCTTACGCGGCGCGCCTACTTTAGCGCCCTGGCCTATTTCGGCGTTCTCGTCGATAATGGCGTAATTTATATCGGCGCCTTCGCATATTGTCGCGCCGCTCATTATAATGCTGTTTTTTACCGAAGCGCCTTCCGCCACCTTTACCCCCGCGGAAAGAATAGAGTTTTCAACCGTTCCCTCGATCTCGCAACCGAGCGAAATTATACTGTTTTTGATAACGGCTTTATCCCCCGTGAAATGCGGCGGAGCTATAGGGTTTCTCGAATGAATGCGCCAACTGGTATCCGAAAGATCAAGCGTCGGCTTTTCGCCCAAAAGATCCATATTCGCCTCGAAAAGGGATTCCACGGTGCCCACGTCCTTCCAGTACCCGTCGAACGTATAGGCGAACATCTTTTCGCCGGAAGCAAGCATTTTCGGAAGAATATTCTTGCCGAAATCGTTGCTGCTGAACTTATCCGCGTCGTCCGCTTCGAGGTAAGCGTAAAGTTTTTTTGCGTTGAAAACGTAAATGCCCATTGACGCGAGATTGCTTTTCGCCTCTTTCGGTTTTTCTTCAAAACCGGTGATTCTGCCGCCCTCCGCCGTGTTTATAATGCCGAAACGTGAAGTTTCTTCCCACGGAACGCGAATAGCCGCTATCGTGCAATCGGCGGCGCTTTCTTTATGAAAATCGAGCATTAGCGAATAATCCATCTTGTATATATGATCGCCGGAAAGAACCAGAACGTAATCGGGATCGTACGTCTTTATAAAGTAAAGGTTCTGATAAATCGCGTTTGCGGTTCCTTTGTACCAATCCGAACGCCCCTTCGCCTGATAAGGCGAAAGAATGTGAACGCCCCCGAACGACCTGTCAAGATCCCACGGTTGCCCGTTGCTTATGTATTCGTTCAGAACGAGCGGTTGATACTGCGTTAAAACGCCTACGGTATCTATGCCGGAATTCACGCAGTTGGAAAGCGGAAAGTCTATGATGCGGTACTTTCCCCCGAAAGTTACCGCGGGCTTGGCTATTTTGGTAGTGAGCGCGTACAGCCTGCTGCCCTGCCCCCCGGCCAGCAACATAGCCACACATTCCTTTTTTTTGTACATATATTTTATTCCTCCCGAAGCGCCGCGAAAAACGCTTCCCCTTATTTTATTCTTTGCAGATACATACCGGAAAATTTATTGATATTCAGCGTTACGGAATAATTTTTTCCGTGCGCGCCTTTTTTTACGGTGTTGTACACGCGTTTGGTAAACTTTTCCTCGCCGCCGAATTTCGCCATATCCGAATTGAGTATCACCTTGTATTTACCGCTGTCGAGACCGAGACGGTAACCTACGTGTTCCACTCCCGAAAAGTTTATTATCACCACCGTTTCGTTGCCGGACGAATCCATTCTCTTGTAGGCGATAACGTCGTTATAGCGGTCGTCGGAAATTATCCATTCAAAACCCTTCCAGTCGTCCTCTATCTCGTATAGTGCCGGCGTGTTTTTGTAAATGAAATTTATCTCCCTGAAAAAGTCCTTCAGAAGCCTGTGCTTTTCGAATTTCAACATAAAAAATTCAAGTTCGGAGCCGAAATCCCACTCTTTGAACTGTCCGTACTCGCAGCCCATAAATATAAGTTTTTTGCCCGGGTGCGACATCATATAGCACATAAAGGCCCGCACGTTGGCAAACTTTTCGTCATACGAGCCGGGGTATTTATCGAGAAGCGACCCCTTGCCGTGCACAACTTCGTCGTGCGAGACGGGCAGTACGAAGTTTTCCGAAAAGGCGTACATCATCGGGAAGGTGAGTTTGTTATGCTCGTGGCTTCTGAAATAGGCGTCCGTACGGTAGTAGGTAAGCGTGTCGTTCATCCAGCCCATGTTCCACTTGAAGTTGAAACCGAGCCCGCCCGATTCCACGGGCTTTGTCACCATGGGCCAGGCAGTGGATTCTTCAGCCATCATAAGGGCGTAAGGATAGGCGCCGAAAACCGCCGTGTTCAGCTTGCGAAGAAAGGCTATCGCCTCTAAATTCTTGTTGTTGCCGTATTGGTTCGGCAGCCACTCTCCGGGTTTTTTATCGTAATCGAGATACAGCATTGACGCCACCGCGTCCACCCGTAGCCCATCGATATGGTATTTATCGAACAGGAACATCGCGTTGGATATAAGAAAACTCTGAACTTCGTTCCTGCCGTAATCGAAGCGGCGCGTTCCCCAACGCTTATGCTCTATGCGGTCCCACCCCTGATTTTCGTAAAGGGGCTGACCGTCGAATTCGTAAAGGCCGTGTTCGTCTTTAGGGAAGTGCGCGGGCACCCAGTCCGCTATAACGCCTATTCCGTGGCGGTGGCACTCGTTTACGAAATACATGAAATCGTGCGGGGTGCCGTAGCGCGAAGTTACCGAATAATAGCCCGTTACCTGATACCCCCAACTACCGTCGAACGGATATTCGGAAACGGGCATGAGTTCCACGTGGGTATAACCCATGCTCTTTACGTATTTTACCAGATCTTTTGCAAGTTGGCGGTACGAGAGATAACTTCCGTCCTCGTTATGTTTCCAGGAACCCAGATGAACTTCGTATATATTCATCGGAAGCGAATATACGTTCGCTTTGGCGCGGGCGGCGCAGTATTCGTCGTCCGACCACCTGAACCCGTCCAGCGGATAGATCTTGGACGCGGTGCCGCTCGGCGTTTCGCTGTGGAAAGCGTAAGGATCGGCTTTGAACACCGTTCCGCCCTGAGAAGTTACGGCGTATTTGTATTTATCGTACTTTTTGAGCTTGGGTATGAAAGTTTCGAATATCCCCTCGTCGCTTATAAGCTCCATCGGATTTTTGGTGGTGTTCCAGAAATTGAAGGATCCGACTACGGAAACCGAGGTGGCGTTAGGCGCCCATACCCTGAAATATACGCCCTGTTTGCCGTTCTTCTCCCCGAAATGAGAGCCCAGCAGATCGTAGGCTCTGAAATTCGTTCCCTGATGGAATAAATATATCGGCAATTCGTTATTCATCTGTTTTTCCTTATTTTTACAAAAATACCAAAATGTTTACTGTTAATAGTATTATACAATACTTTAAGTATATTATCAATACTTTTATAAAAGATAATAGTGTTCGTTTTGTGAAATTTACGCCCCGTACCCGATTTTCCGTCTGTTTTTGTTATTTTTTAACACCGATTTTCAAAAAATTAGTTTTTTTGTTAAAAAAACGGCAAAAATATGCGGCGCGGTTTTCCGCATGAAACCCGCGCCGCAACTCGTCTAAAGGTAAAATATTACGAAATATAATTCTTAACGCTTTTCAGCGCGTTTTTTTCAAGGCGCGATACCTGCGCCTGAGAAAGTCCTACCGACCGCGAAATCTCCGTTTGCGTCTTTCCCTCGTAATACCTCAGGCGCAGAATGCTCTTTTCCCTGTCGCCCAGCATATCCATCGCGGATGCGAGGGCGACGTGTTCGGTCCAGTTTTCTTCGGTGTTGTTCTCGTCGCTTATCTGATCCATAAGAAGAAGGGTGTCGCCCGCCTTATTGAACACGGGATCGAACAGCGATACGGGATCGGATATTGCGTCCAACGCGTACACCACTTCCCTTTCCGCCACGTTCATGCGAAGGGCAATTTCCTTTATATCCGCCTCTTTATGTTCGGCCTCTATGCTCTCCCTCGTTTTCAGAACGCGGTACGCCGTATCGCGTATGCTTCTCGAAACGCGCAAGGAGTTGCCGCCGCGCAAAAAACGTTTTATCTCGCCTATTATCATGGGAACGGCGTAGGTGGAAAATCTTACGCCAACCGACAGATCGAAATTATCTATCGCTTTTATAAGCCCCACGCAACCTGCCTGAAAAACGTCGTCGCCGGAAGCGCGCTTTGAATAAAACCTTTTTACGATCGACAGTACCAGCCTCATATTGCAGGTGATGAATTCTTCCCTCGCGGCAGCGTCGCCCGCGGCGATCTTCGAAAGAAGCTCACGGCTTTTTTCGGCGGAAAGTTTCGGCAGGCCCGAAGTGTTCACCCCGCTTATCTCAACTTTGTTTATCATAAGCACCTCCTATGTACCGAGGTAACCTTAAATATTCGCAAAGTTGTGATTTTTATACCTTTTCAACGCCAAAAAATATATAAAAGCCGCCCAAATCTCACATTATCGCAAAAAAACAGCGTTCAATCCATTCTCGAAAATTCTTTTTTAAGGCGCGTAACTATCCGCTTTTCAAGCCTTGAAATGTACGACTGCGATATGCCGAGAAGATCCGCAACTTCTTTTTGGGTAAGCTCGTCTCCGCCGGAAAGGCCGAAGCGCAAAGTCATTATCTGCCGCTCGCGCGCGTTCAGCCTTTTAAGCGCCTCGTAAAGCAGTTCCTTTTCCACGCCCGACTCGATATTCTTGAAAACGAAATCCCCGTCGGTACCGATCACGTCGGAAAGGAGCAGTTCGTTCCCGTCCCAATCCACGTTCAGCGGTTCGTCAAATGAAATTTCTCCTTTCTGCCTTACCACCCGCCGCAGATACATTAAAATTTCGTTTTCAATACATCGCGAGGCGTAAGTGGCAAGTTTTATCTTTTTTTCCGCGTTGAACGACCTTACCGCTTTGATAAGTCCTATCGTGCCGACCGAAACGAGATCGTCAAGATCAACGCCGGTGTTGTCGAATTTGCGCGCTATGTAAACCACAAGACGCAGATTGTGTTCTATGAGATTCTGCCCGGCGGCGTCATTTCCTTCCATCATCTCCGCCAGAAGTTCCCTTTCTTCGTCCGGTGTGTAAGGAAGAGGAAGCGCCTCCGAACCGCTAACGTAATCTATGCGGTTTTCACCGAAAATTTTGCGGAAAAAGTTTTTTAACAGTTCGTACAGTTTCATATTTTACCGCCACCCGTCAACAGTCCCGCGTGTAAAATGACGTCCGTTTGAAAACCTTCGCCTTCGGGACTTACGCCTATCATCGCATTATCTATTATATTGCGGTTCTCGCCGCAATATATCACAAGCTTATCTAT
>JAGCZN010000004.1 GCA_017959995.1 Clostridia bacterium | reverse complement strand
ATTATTTCCGTATATCGCGGGGCGAAGGGCGCGGAACTAGTGGGGGCCATCGTTTTATTCGCGGCGGCTCCGGTGGTTTTATTTCTTACGTTTTATATGTCCCGCAAGGAAATAAAGAACAATGCGAAATCTTTCGGCGTGGATAGGGGAAACGTAATAATGAACTACAGGTTTTCTCCTTCTTCCGTGCTTATAACCCGCGTTGCCGGCGGAAAAACCGATAGGGAAACTCTCAATTACCGCGATCTGTACAAGGTTAAAAGAACAAAAAAATTCTTTTTGCTCTTTGTAAATAAGGACGAAATGTACTACGTGCCCGCCAAGCCCGAAGATTTCGTAACGGGCTCTTCCGACGAACTCTTCAAAACGTTTTACGACGCGAAAGTGATACTCGATTATTAAATTTCTACTGTAAAAGAGGAAAAATTTATGGAAAGAAAATGGCTTAAACTTATAATTTACTCGGCGTTTGCAGGTATATGTATAGGCTTTGCGGCTATACTTTATCTTTACGGTCTGTCCCTGATCAAGCCTCTCGAAACGGGCATATGGGAAAAGTCGGTAGCGGGGTTACTTTTCGGTTTCGGTTTGTTTTTCGTTATAGTTATGGAATATAAGCTGTTTACCGGAATGGTGGCGCGCCTTGCGGATATGAAGCCGAAAGAATGGTTTCAGCTCGTCGTGTGCTACGTTTTCAACACGCTCGCGATACTCGTTCTGTCGTTACTCGTGTGGGCGATGCAAAATTCCGTTTCCGAAGCGGTGATAGCCAAGGCCGTTGCGGTAACCGAGGGCAAACTCGCCAACGATCTGTTCGGCTCCTTCGTGTCGGCAATGTTCTGCGGAATGATGATAACCTTCGCCGTAACGTCGCACCAAAAGGCGCGCGGCAAGGGGCTTTCCGGAACTCTCGGAATAATTTTCCCCGTTCTCCTCTTCGTGTATATGGGGTTCGAACATTGTATCGCAAACCAAGCGTATATCTTTCTCGCCGTGATAGGCAAAGCGAATATAGAGCCGCTCCGCCTGCTTCTCTTCGCCGCAATAACCGCTTTGGGCAACGTCGCGGGCGGAATAATTTTCCCGCTGCTCACCAAGGCGGCGGAAAGTCTTAAAAAACAAAAAACCCCCGAAAACGCGCAGGAACAGCCTGTTTTACAGGAAGTTGCCGCCGCGGAAGACGTTGGGGAACCCGGGCAACGGAACTGACGCGATACAAATCAACGCAATATAAAACCGCGCGGAAAAGAAGGGTAAAACCTTCTTTTTTCTTATATTCCGCCAAAAATTTCCGTAAAAAAACCGTTTTCGCGCGCTATAATATTCCTTGCGAAAGGTGCGAAATGGGCAGGAAGATAGTAATAACTTCAGGTAAAGGCGGGGTAGGAAAAACCACCGTAACCGCAAATCTCGCTTACGCTTTGGCGGCCGCGGGTGAACGCGTGGTCGCGGCGGACGGCGATCTCGGTCTCAATAATTTAGACGTCGCTATGGGCATAGAGGGCAAAATATCGTACGATCTTTTCGATTGTATGGAAGGGCGTTGCCGCGCCAAACAGGCTCTCGTACAAAGTCCGTGGCACAAAAACCTCTTCGTTATGCCCGCGTGTTTCGGCAAGAACCGCAAAGAGGCAAACGCCGCCGCCATGCGTTCGGTAATAGGCGATCTCGGCAGAATTTTCGATTTCGTGCTCATCGATTGTCCCGCCGGCGTGGGCGAAGGTTTCCGCCGCGCCGTATCCTGCTCCGAAGAGGCGCTCATCGTAACCAATCCTCACGTTTCAAGTCTGCGCGATGCGGATAAAGTCGTAAATCTTATGAACGAAACGCATCCCGTCAACATGTGGACGGTCGTAAACCGTATGCGCGGCGATCTCGCGGCGGCGGGCGAAATTCTCACCCCGCGTGAGATATCGTCCCTGCTTTCGGTTGAACTTATCGGCGTCATTCCCGAAGACGACGGAATACTCTGCGGCGCCGCGCTCGGCGGTAAAAAAAGCGCCCGCGCCTTTGCCGTACTCGCCGCCAATCTCATAAAAAACCGCAGGCGTATATACGATTGCGTAGGCGCGTACACCGGTTTTTGGGGAAGCATAAAAAGAAAGTTGAAAAGTATCCTGTAATTATGAAAAAAACCGCTCAAAAATGTGATCTCGCAAAAATCCGTTCGGTGATCGAAGGTGATCGCCGCAGCGTTTCCGCCACGCTCGAAAATATGCTTAAATACGATTTAACGTGTGTTTTAGCGGGTTATTTTGAAACGTTTGCTCCGCCGCAAATCGAAATATCCTTTTCTGACGGCGCGGTAAAACTCCGCGTTACGCTTTTGGCTAAAAGCGTAAAAAGCGCGGGGGCGTCGGCAACCGGCGGCGACGCCGCCGTATAGTTATTTATAACTTTTCGCTTCCGCTTTAACTCTCACTCCGGCGTTTTGCAGAACTATGTCCTTATATCCCTCGTAGTATCGGTTCTGCGTTCGGTAAAGTCTTTCCCGTATGCAAAAAACGTCGCAATCGTTATCGCGGCACTCCTCGAATATACCGATAAGGCCGCTTTCTATTTTTTCTTCAAGGTCTTTAAGCACGTTGTCCGGAACGGTATAACTGGTAGCGAGCGTATGCGGCGGAACTATAACGTTCGTATCGTCTATTCTGGCTTTGGCGGTCAGATAAACGTCCAGAACCGGCCGGCCGTTTTCCAGTTTCAGGTCGTATCTCCATTTGTTGTCGCGCAGCGAGATCATAAGGTCGGCTTCGTGCCCGTAAAAATCGGAATCGTGAAGCAGAACCGAACTTTCCGACGTGCGATGCCTTACCAGATTGAACAGCAGCGTCCGTTCCTCGTCAAGTTCTCCCGCCGCTTTTCCTTTATTGAAAAGCACGGTGGTGTTCGCGTTGAATATCTTTTCGTCTTTTTTCCCGCCGCTGTTTTCTCCTTGTCCGCTGTTTTCTTCCTGTCCGCCGCTATCCGTTCCGTTCCCGCTTTCGGGTTTTACCGCGGGCTCAACTTTTATTTTTGGCATAAGCGAAAATCCGCTCGGCGAATAATATCCCATCGCGAACTCTTTCAGGTTCATAAACGAAACGGTCGAAGCGCTCTCGGCGTCGCGCTCTAAAATTTTTAACACCGAAAAGGCGGAAACGTCGTCAAGCGCGGCGGTTGCCGTTATAATTTCCTTCGCCGCGCCATCGGCGGCGCACAGCTCAACGGTATCGTTTATGCGGTCGGTGCGTATAAAGTAGTCTATACATTCCATCACGTCGTCTTCAAGAATGCTTTTTCCCAGAAAAATAACGTTGCAGAACGAAAGTTTTATATACCAACCCGTGTGCGTGCCTATGTTTTCAAGCGCAAGGGCGGGCGTTCTGCCTTTTCCCGATATTACCGAAGCCTTGTACATTGCCGCCTGGTCGGTCGCCTGCGGAACGGCTATCTGCGCTGAAACTTCGTAATCTTCGCCTTCTCTGTCCAGCCCGATCGCCACCACTATCGCCGTCTCCTTTATATCTACCAGCGGGAAATCGTTAGCGAGGTCAAACGCGAGTATCCCAAGTATCGCCAGCAGAATAAGTTTACTTTTCCAAAGCCGTTTCATACGTGTTACTCTCCTTTTTATCTTTTCTGTTCTTGCCGAAAATCGTTATCAGAACGGGCGCCGCGTACGCCAGAAACGCCATCACGGGCGTAAAGAACTTTTCAAAAAAATCAATTATCGCCCTGAAATACAGGGGGGTTAGCAAAACCGTAACGCACGCCGCCGCGCACAACGATAGCGAAAATATCCACGGTTTAATTCCGCCGAACGCGGTTTTTACGCAGTCCGCGGCGAACGCCAGCGGGGCGGCAAGCGCAAGAACCGAACCCGCCGTAAGCAGAAGCGTAACTATATAGTCGAAGCGCAGCGTATTCGCGGAAAAAAGCGAATATTTGGTCATCTTGTTTATGGCGTACGTTTGCCGCGGCGCAAGGTCGCCGTAAATTCCGGTAAACAGGGCGTAAACGGTAACGCAAAGCAGCGCCGCCGCCGCAAAGGACGCGATAACCGAAATATTAAAATGCTTTTCCGGTTTTATCCGCCCCGCCAAAAAAAACAGAATCAGCGGTTGCCCGTACCATATAAGGCCCGAATAACTCGCGTTTAACGTGAGATTTACGGGGTTTTTCATAATCGGAAGCAAATAAAACAAGTCGCATTCGAATATCGAAAGCACGATCGCAAGCGCAAATCCTATAACGGTAAAGCGCAAAAGAATTTCACCCGTTCTCGCCATAACTTTAAGGCCTTTCAGGCAAAAGTAAAAAGCCAGGGCGAAAAACGGTATAAACGTAAAAACCGAAGGCGTCGTTTCGTAAAGCGAAATTACTATAAATTTTTTATGTTCGTAAACGGGCACCGCGGCTTTCAGAATAAAATAAACCGCGTATATCACGTAAATCGCCCTTGCAAAGCCCGCGCCTGAAGTATCCTCTATAACCTTAAAAAAGGTTTTTCCTTTGAATCTTTTTATAAAAACGAGCGCGGCGGCAAGAAGCAACCCGTCCATAAGGCAGTTTATAAGTCCCGCAAGCCAGGCGTCCTGATGGGCGAACCGGGCGTATACGGAAGGCAGAAGCAAAAATTTCGAAGCCGGTATAAGCGTAAACAAAAGCGCGCATACCTGTTTTTTATTTATAATCATAAAACCTCCGTTAATGCGCGAAAAAGGGCGTTAATCCTTTTTTTCGGCGTTTTTTGCAAGGCTGAAACGCCATTTGTTTTTCTGTTTGAAAGATAACGGCCGCGTATTCATTTCCGAAAGGGGGGCAACATAAAGCGCATCTTTATGGTCGGCGGGAACGTTCGGCGCGTACGGCGAGAGAATAGGTACGCCGAAACTTTCAAGCGAGCAGAGATACGCCAAAATAAATATTATCGTAAGTATTATCCCGTATCCGCCCGCCGCGCCCGCGATTATCAGCATAACGATTCTTATAAGCGACATCGTTTCCACCGTTTCCGGTACGGTGTAAAGGCTTATCGCGCTAAGCGACATAATAAGTATTGCCGGCGTCGAAACTATCCCCGCGTGCACCGCCGTTTCGCCCAGAACCAGCGCCCCCACCACGGAAAGCGCCATTCCCGCGTATTTCGGCATACGGGTACTCGCCTCGTTCAGCACTTCGAAAATAATCAGCACGAAGAACATTTCAAACCCCGGCGCCATAGGTATTCCCTTGATGCTGTTTATAATGGTAAGCAAAAAATTAAGCGGCAGAAACTGCAGATGAAAAAGTTCCGAAGCCACGTAAAACGCAGGTAAAAGCACCGCAACGCTCACCGCGGCAAACCTTATCCACCGCGTTAAAAGCGCGCGGAAAGTAGTGGCGTAGTAATCTTCCGGGTTCTGAAAATCCTCTATAATAAGGTACGGCGCCGTAAGAACGATGGGTGATCCGTCCACTATAACGGCAACTCTTCCTTCCATTATTCTCGCCGTCACCACGTCCGGTTTTTCCGCGGTATTCATCTGTTTGAAGATCGAAGCCTCGTGCGGGCATATAAGTTTTGCTATATACGATGAATCCGGAACGTTATCTATATCTATACTTTCAATTCTGTCGGTTATATCTTTAACCAGTCCGTCGTCCGCCACGGAAGAAACGTATACCACCGAAACCGCCGTTCTTGAAATTCTACCCACCGTAAGGTTTTTTATTTTAAGGTTTTCGCTTCTTATCCGCCTTCTTAAAAGCGAAACGTTGGTCTTTATACTCTCGTTGAAACCTTCTCTCGGTCCTTTGATAACCGTCTGCAAAGGCGGCTCCGAAACCGCGCGCGCCTCAAACTTTTTAAGGTCGCACGAAAAAAACCCTTTTATTCCGTCCACCATAACGGCTGGGTTTCCCGATAGAACTTCCTTAACCAGTCCGTCCGTATCTTCGCCGGTCGTAACGCTCGTAACTTCCGCTGCGCAAGCGAGCGTTTCGGGCGAAAAAACGCCGTTAAACCGCGATAAAGGCCGTATTACGTATTCGCCGAGCGCGTTTTTGTCGGATATTGAGTCTACGTATATAACCGCGGCTTTCCTGTCCGAAACGTAAAAAAAGAAGGTTATGATATCGTCGCTTGACAGTATTTTATTCACCCTGTCGGCGTCCTTTTGTAAATTCCCCGTTATTTTCATATAAACAGTATAATTATTTTTGCGCTAATAATACGGTTTCCGCTTGACTGCTTTCGGCAATTTGGTATAATATCGTAAGGGGCAACTTATGAAAAGAAAAAGTAAAACCTTCCACGCATATTTTTTGATACTCGTTACAGGCCTGTTTTTCGCGGCGATAGGTCTTATTATAAATCTTCCGCCGATAATAGCCAACGAAAAAATGCAGAGGATACTTGAAACGGGGATCGACGGCACGGGGTACAACGTCGAGATGCACGACGGCGGTCTGGAAATAAACGACGTGCCGTATTTTTATCTCACCTTTGATTACGTCGATGCGGAAGGGGTAGAGCGTTCGGGAAAAACCTCAACCACGTACACGCAGGCTGAGGCGTCCCAAGCGGTAATGCGCCGCAAGATAGATATTATATATAATGATAAAGGCGCGGTGGAAAAATCCTTCGATAAAGTTGCCGCGAACAAACCTCATAAAATTACGCTTCTTATCTTTACGGGCGTCGGCGCTTTGGCGGCGGTTTTCGGTGTTTACGGATTTTTCCGTAAAGGCGTAAGAACTCCTTCGGTAGCGGCAAACGGGGTAAACGGTTACGGAACCGTCGCCGCCTCGGAAACCGACGTTGATAAAAACGGCGCGCCGCGTTTCCGCCTCAAAATTTCCTTTCTCAACCAAAGGGGAGAAAGCGTGACCGGCGAAACGGAGTGGACGGGTGATTACGCCGAAGTATCCGGGCTAAACCCGGGCGACGGGGTAAAGATAAAGTATTACGGAAAAAAAGTGAGAATAGAAAAAGAGTAAATCAAAAAGCGGCGGGCAATTTCAGTTGCCCGCCGCTTACGTTTAACGGCAAATCAGGTATCCACTCTCGTCGTTCCCGCCTCTCTTACGGAAGCGCGGAACACGTTTTTATCCCCGAAAAGTTTTTTCATAAAATCCATATAACTTTCCGTTTCCGCGTTGGATACCACCGCGAGTATCGATCCCGCGAATCCCCCGCCGTGAACTCTCACCGCGCCGTCTTTCAGGAAATTTCTCGAAAGTTCTATGCCGAGAATAACGGGTTGGGCAGTATCGCCGGGAACGGCGCAATTCTGCAAAAGGTTAAGGCTGGAAAGTCCCGATTGGTTCACGCACGCAAGAAAACTCCGCATATTTCCCCGTTTAACGGCGTTTTCGGCGGTATCTACGCGTTCGTTTTCCTTAAAGAAGTGCAGCGCGCGCATCACCGCTCTGCCAGTAAACCGTTTTTTGATAAGCGGAAGCGCCTCGGTAAATTCCCCGTAATCAACTTCCCTTAAAACGCTCTTTCCGAAGTAGCCGGCCACGGCGTTCATCTCCTCGCGTATGGCGGCGTAGTGGGGGGTAAGCGCGGCGTGGTCGCCGCCCGTGTTGGTTATCACAAGCGAATAACCGTCTATCGGCGGAAGTTTTTCTATCAAAGGTTTTTCGGGCGTAAGAAAATCCAGTTTCGTCAGCGAGCCTATCGCGATCCCGCTCTGGTCCAAAAGGCCGCACGGTTTGCCGAAATACACGTTTTCGGCGTATTGCGACGCAACTGCCTTATCCACGGGCGAAAGTTCGCCGCCGAGGTATAAATCGTTTATTATCTCGGCTATTAAAACCTCGAACGCCGCCGACGAAGAAACGCCCGCGCCCCTGTAAACGTTCGACGTCATATATGCTGTAAACCCGCCGAAATCGTAATTTTTGTCCTTCAACGCTTTTACCACGCCGCGTACTAGCGCCGTCGAAGTACCTTTTTCGCTTTCGCGAATAGCCGTATCGTCAACGTTTACCTTTATGGGCGAAAAACCTTCCGACCGTACCGTAATCGTTTTATCGGCTCTGCTCACGCAGGCTATAACGTCGCAGCTTATCGCGGCCACCATAACTTTGCCGTGGTTGTGATCGGTGTGATTGCCCAGTATCTCGGCCCTTCCCGAAGAAGAATAGATTCTCTCGCACGGTTTGCCTTCCGAGCGTAAAAATTTTTCCGCAAGATTTTCAAATCTTTTTTCCGCCGCGTCTACGTCAAAGCCCTTTCCGTAAAGCGAATTTAATTCCATAGTCAGCGCCTCGCATTTTTTATACGCAAAAATTGTAGCATAAAAGTTGCGTTTATGCAAGTGCAAACGGCTTCAACGCTTGTAATCGTTAAAAAAATATGTTAAAATTTGCGTATGAAAATTCTTTTCCGGGCGGCGGTCGCGCTCCTGTCGGTCGCAACGCTTTCGTTTTTTACGGGCTGCGGCGCAAAAACCGAACCGCCCCGCGGCGAGCTCGCGAATACCGTCGTTCTCGTAAATTTCGCCAACGGCGATACGTTTTCTTCGTCGTACGCGGCGGATGCGAACGATAAACTCAATCTTTCCCCCACGGGAATGAAGGAGTTTTTCAAAGCGGAAAGTCTCGGCAGGCAAACCGTAACGTCCTTTATAGCGGGCGTGGTTACCGCTGAAAATCCCGCCTCGTACTATTTTGAGGAATCGCTTGCGAATCCCGGCGGTTACGATGCCGGAAAAACGGACGGCAAATCCTCGGTAGACGCTTTTTTCCGCGAGCAAACGCTCGTCCGCGAAATTCTGGATAAGGTGGTTTTCCCCGAAAACTACAACGCCGATCTCGACGGAGACGGATACGCCGACGGGCTAACGTTCGTTTTCAACGCGGAATTCGCCTCGTCCGGCCAACAGATAATGTGGCCGCACAAAAGCGAGTTTTACGGCGTTGGCGTACTCGATACGTTCTACGTTCCCGACGGATATTTCAACGAGGGCGAGGCTGAAGAAGCGCTTTCCGCCCGCAATATCAACGGCGCGCGGGCTTACCGTTACGCCATCGTTACCGCGGCTTTCACAACGGGGCAGATCTGCCACGAATTTTCTCACGTTTTAGGGCTTCCCGATTATTATTCCTACGTAAAAACGGGGCTCTTCCCGAAAAACGATAATATAGGCAAATACGAACTTCTCGGCGCTTCCCCCGGAGAGATCCCGCAATATTCCCTCGCGTACGTCCGCTCGAAACTCGGCTGGCTGGAAGAGGGCAGGGATATAGAAGTGGTTTCCTCCACCCGCGAAATAACGCTTTCCCCCGTCACCGCGGGCGGCGTTCAGGCAATAAAAATAACCCCCGCCGGAACCGTTGAAAAAGGAGAGTTCTTCATGGCGGAAGTCCGCCGTAAAGAGAGCGGCGGGTTCGACGACGCCGTAAACTCAACCGGCGTAATAATTTATTCGGTGGTTCCCGAAAACGCGTATATCGGCGAGGACGGAAATTTCGGCCCCGTCGATCTCGGCAATATGTACGGCAACGGCAGGTTTGAAGTAAAACTTCTAACGAGCGGCCCGTTTAATTACTTCACTTCCTCCGCCGGAAGAAACGTCGCCTCGCTAAGTTATTCCGACGGCGCGTCCGCAGGCGTGTCCGTCGAGGCGGTTTCCGAAAACGCCGACGGTTCTTTTACGTTATCGGTAACTTTTTCCGAAAGCGCCCGTCCCGCTCCTTACCGGCCGAAGCTCATAAAGAAGGCGGGCGGTAACGCGCTCGCTATCGAATGGCAGGCAGAAGATCTTTCCGGCAGTATACGCGTCGTGGCGTTCAAGGCAGATTCCCGTTCCGCCGCGGCATTCGCTACCGATAATCTTCCGGACGCAAAGTCCGTCGTCTCCGGCGATTACGGCGCTTTTACGGCAATGGAAGTTTACGATTTCGGCGCGGCTTCCGGTTTCGCGTTTTTGAAGTCGGAAGCTGAACGCGTGGTCGTTGTCGTCGAAACCGACGGCGATGGAAACGTGGTTTCATATTCGAAATTCCGCTTCACGCTCGGGGGCTCCGTCGGCGCCGACTATACGTTCGCCGACGTTCTCGCCGTATCTTTCGCTCCCGGGAAACCCGCGTTTATCGCAGGTTGCGCAATTATCGGTTTGTGTGTTTTAGCGGGGATAATTATCGCCGTAACGCTTAAAGTAAGGGGTTTCGGCAAGGGCAAAAGGGGCGTTTAACCGCAAAAAAGGGCGCATTTTCGGAAATTTCACCTAAAAAACACACATTAAGTGAAAAAAATCGAAAAAAACACTTGATAAATTTTGTAATATATTGTATAATAAGTACGCGGAATACGGAATGCCCGTATACCGTCATTATTTGTTAAAGAGGTCCGCGTTATGGAAACAAGGAAGAAAGTTGCTACTATTGAAGAATACGTTTTGTCCGTTCAGGCAGCCGTTTACGAGGAATCGTATCCCGTAGAAGAATTCGTTGAAGAGCAACCTTTGGAAGAGGCTTATGCCGCCGCTACGGAAGAGGTTACCGCCCCCGCCGCCGACGAGCAGAAGAAACCGCGTGCTCCCGCCAAACCGTTCGACTTAAAGATCGTCACGGCGGATGAGATCACGCAGGACAGATACAACGAACTCAAAAACCACGCCATGCAATACAAGAAACTCAAATCAAGGGTTTCCAAGAAGTTTGACAGTCTCAACAAAGGCAGGGTACAGTTCGTAAAATTCGGTCTTGCGGGCAGAACGCTCAAAGTTTACCTCAATCTTAAACTTGACGACGTTGAACCCAAATACCACTGCAAGGACCAGTCCTTCAAAAAACCTTACGTTCAGGTTCCCGTACTCATCCGCGTTAAATCCGGCAGGGCGGTAAAGTACGCAAAGAAGCTTATCGATCAATGCGCCGGCGCTCTCGAATTCCCGAAGAATCCGAAATACGTCCCGCAGGACTATATAGCCGAAATGGAAGAGATATATAAAGCCAACCGTGAAAACGGCGGCGCCGCCGATGAGGACGAAGTAGCCGTAACCGAAGCGTAATAACGCAAATTTCAAAGCCCGTCGCTTTCTATAATTATGAAAGCGTCGGGTTTTTTCGCGGTCTGTTTTGCGCGCGGCGCCGGGGCTTGATACCGTCCGCGGCGCCGAATAATAAAAAAAACGAAAAAAATCCTTAAAAAAACTTGACACGCAATTTTCTATATGGTACAATCATTAAGCACTCCGTGTGGGGTGTTAATTTTTTAGGATGGAAAAAATTATGGCAAAAGGCGTTAGAACGAGAATTACGTTGGCTTGTACGGAATGCAAGCAGAGAAATTACGACGACTACAAGAACAAGAAGAACACGCCGGACAGGCTTGAAATTAGCAAATACTGCCCGTTCTGCAAAAAGCACACCGTTCATAAAGAATCGAAGTAATATCTCGGCATTCTGGCCGGTAAAAGGCTTACAGGAGTAAACGAAATGGAAAACGAAAATAAGGTTGTCGAAACCAAAAAGACCGAAAAGAAGAAGGACGGTAACAAAAAACCCAACTTTTTCAAGAGAATATGGATAAAGATAAAAGAAGTATTCTCCGAGCTTAAAAAAGTCACTTGGCCGACTTTCGGCAAGGTAGTAAAACAGACGGGCGTTGTAATAGCGGTCGTGCTGGTTTTTCTCGTTGCAATAACCCTTATGGATCTCGGCCTCACCGCGATACTCGATAAACTCGTAATAGGCTGATACGGAGAGTAAACGATGGGCGAAAGCGCAAAATGGTACGCGATTCACACTTACTCCGGTTACGAGAGTATGGTGAAAAGCAACCTTGAAAAACTTATCGAAAACAACAATCTGGGCGATCAGATTCTCGATATTCAGATTCCTATGTATCAGGATATAGTAGAGGGGAAGAACGGCAAGAAAAAAATTGTCGATAGAAAAGTTCTCCCCTGCTACGTATTTCTCAAACTCGTAATATCCAACGATATATGGTATCTCGTAACGAACACCAGGGGCGTAACGGGTTTCGTCGGGCCCATGGGCAGACCTTTCCCTCTCACCGAGGACGAGGTCAAACGCATGCGCCTTGAAACCAAGGTCGATAATTTCGATCTCTCCGCGGGCGATCAGGTCAAGATAGTTTCCGGCGCGCTCGAAGGTTTCGTCGGCAGCATAACCGAACTCAACTTCGCCTCGCAGAAAGCCAAGGTCAAAGTCGAGATGTTCGGTCGGGAGACCGACGTCGAACTCGAATTCGTCGATCTCGAAAAAATCAATTTAATGTAGTCAAAAACGCGGTTTTTGTAAAACCGCGTCCGTGGGAGAAGCGCAAATATTTCATACGCTTTGTTAAAACCACTTTTTTGGAGGAAATTTTATGGCAAAAAAAGTTACCGCAGTAGTAAAACTGCAACTCAATGCCGGTAAAGCCACTCCCGGCCCGCCCGTCGGTTCCACCCTCGGTCCTTACGGAATAAACATTCCGGGATTCACCAAGGAGTTCAACGCGAAAACGGCCAATCAAACAGGCTATATCATTCCGGTAGTCATCACTATTTATCAGGACCGTTCGTTTACCTTTATTCTTAAAACTCCGCCCGCGCCGGTACTTATCAAAAAGGCCGCAGGTATAGAGAGCGGCAGCGCCAAGCCGAACAAGACGAAGGTTGCCAAAATCACCAAAGCGCAGGTTAAAGAAATAGCGGAAGTAAAGATGGTCGATATGAACGCCTCCTCGCTCGAAGCCGCCATGAGCATGGTAGCCGGCACCGCGAGAAGTATGGGCGTGACCGTCGAAGAATAATAAATAGATGTGGGAGAGATTTTTTTCTCGCGCGAACCACAAGGAGGATTCTTAAATAATGAAATTCGGAAAAAAATATGCGGACAGTTTGAAAACTTTCGACCGCACCAAACAATATGAAGTAGGCGAGGCGATAGATATAGTTCTCGGTACCGCCAAAGCCAAGTTTGACGAAACCATCGAATTCCACACCAGATTGGGCGTAGATCCCCGTCAGGCGGATCAGCAGGTCCGCGGCGTGCTCGTACTTCCCAACGGAACGGGTAAAACCGTAAAAGTTCTCGTTATAGCGAAAGGCGAAAAGGCCGATCAGGCTCTTGCCGCCGGCGCCGATTACGTAGGCGCGGAAGAAATAGTGGCTAGAATACAGAAAGAAAACTGGTTTGATTTCGACGTGGTCATCACCACCCCCGATATGATGGGCGTGGTAGGCCGTATCGGTAAACTTTTAGGTCCTAAAGGCTTGATGCCTAACCCGAAGTCCGGCACCGTAACGCCTGACGTAGCAAAGGCGATAGCCGATACCAAAGCCGGTAAAGTGGAATACAGGCTCGATAAAAACGCCATAATCCACTGCGCCATAGGCAAAAAGAGTTTCGGCAAAGAAAAACTTATCGAAAACTACAACGCCCTTATGGACGCTATCGTTAAAGCCAAACCCGCCGCCGCAAAAGGCCAGTACGTAAAGAGCATAAGCCTTTCCAGCACCATGGGCCCCGGCGTAAAGGTAAGAAATCTTTAACAAATTCGCTTAAATCGTTTGACAAAGCGGTTTAATGCGGCTATAATAATCAAGTAAACCAACCGTAGAAAGCAGGTAGCAATTCAATTGCCCGATCGGGCAGCCAGCCGAGGTCGTTTTCAGGGAATACCGTCAGTATGCCCTTGCGTTCTCGGCGCAAGGGCTTTCTTTTACGGAAAACCAAATAAATCAGGAGGTAAAGATCTTGTCGGCTAATGTTGAAGCGAAAAAACAGGTTGTAGAGGAGATAAAGGGCAAAATTTCGGGCGCTAAATCCGTAGTTTTGATCAACTACTCCGGTCTCACCGTCGCCGAGGATACCGAATTCAGAAAGGCTTTCAGAAAAGCCGGTATCGAATATAAGGTACTCAAGAACACTTTGGTAAGAAAAGCGTTCAACGAACTCGGCGTAACCGATTTTGATGCGGATCTCAACGGCCCCACCGCCATCGCGTTCGGGCAGGACGAAACTTCTTCGTCCAAAATCGTTGCCGAAGGCATCAAAAAGTATAACAAAATGGCAGTTAAGAGCGCCTTTGTGGAAGGCTCTTATATGGATGCGAAGGGCGTGGAAGCGCTTGCCACCATTCCCTCGAAAGACGAACTCTACGCAAAGTGCGCGGGTGTTCTTCAGTCCATTATCGCAAGTCTCGCCATCGCGGTCAAAGCGGTTGCGGAAAAACACGCGGAAGCGTAAAATCAAAAATCAGTTAAAAATTATCGGAGGATTATAAAAATGGCAGATATAGCAAAAATGATCGAAGAAATCAAGGGTATGACCGTTCTCGAACTCAACAGCCTCGTAAAGGCTATCGAAGAAGAATTCGGCGTAAGCGCGGCTGCTGTAGCCGTTGCCGGTCCCGCTGCGGGCGGCGCCGCGGAAGCTGCTCCCGTTGAAGAAAAAACGGAATTCAACGTAGTTCTTAAAGATATCGGCGGCAATAAGATAGCCGTTATCAAAGTAGTGCGCGAAGCCACCGGCCTCGGCCTCGTAGAAGCCAAGAAAATGGTTGAAAGTCTCGGCACCGTTAAGGAAAACGTTCCCAAGGAAGAAGCGGAAAAGATGGTTGCCGCTTTCAAAGAAGCCGGCGCAACCGCCGTTATGGAATAATTTCAAACCAAACGAAAAAAGATTCGGGTTTTCGCTCGAATCTTTTTTTTGTTGAAATAACGGGGGTATCGGGTGAATGCCGCCGGTTTATAAATTTTTTATCACTTCTTCGGTAAATTCATCGGTAGTCGCGCCGCCGCCCAGGTCTTTGGTAAGCGAAACGCCGCGCGCCAGGGTTTTTACCGTAGCGGCTTTTATTTTACGCGCTGTTTCTTCTTTGCCTATATGTTCAAGCATCATCACGGCTGCTTCGAGAAGCGCCACGGGGTTCGCTATGCCTTTGCCCGCAATATCCGGCGCGGAGCCGTGCACCGCTTCGAATACGGCAACGTCCTTACCGAGGTTTGCGCCCGCAACCAGTCCCAGTCCGCCCACCAGCCCCGCGATAAGGTCCGAAATAATGTCGCCGTAAAGGTTGGGCGCCACAATAACGTCGTAATCTTCGGGGCGGGTAACCAGTTGCATACACATATTGTCAACTATTTTGTCGTCGGCGGCAATTTCGGGATATTTCGCGGCGATTTCGCGGAATATTGAAAGGAACAGTCCGTCCGTTTTTTTAAGGATATTCGCTTTGTGTACGCAGGTTACTTTTTTTCTGCCGTGCGCGGCGGCGTATGAAAAAGCGTAGTTTATAATTCTGTCCGTGGCGTTTTCGGTAATGCGTTTTACCGCTTCGAACCCGCCTTCTATCCGTCTTTCCTCGCCTATATACAGGTCTTCGGTGTTTTCGCGCACGGTAATTAAGTCTACGTTCCGAAAAGGCGATACGTTTTCAAAAGAATACGCCGGCCGCAGGTTCGCGTACAGGTCGAACGCGAGGCGTAAACTTACGTTAACCGAGCGGAAGCCTTTTCCCACCGGCGTCGTAACCGGTCCTTTCAGCGCGATTTTATATTTTTTTATTGCGTCAAACGTTTCCGCGGGGATAAGTTCACCGCACTTTTCGTAAGCGGTTTGCCCAACGTCGTAAACGTGGTAAATAAGGTCCGCGCCGGCCGCGTCGAGTATTTTTCTCACCGCTGAAACGATTTCCGGCCCTATTCCGTCGCCGGGCAATAAAACTATATCGGTCATTTTTTGTTATCCTCAAAACCCACGTATCTCGTAGCGGGCCTAATAATTTTGTTGCAGTATAAAAGATTTTCAAGATCGTGCGCTATCCAGCCCACAAGCCTTGCCGTGGCGAACACGGGGATATACAGTTCTTCCGGAATACCCAGCATCTCGTAAATCAATCCCGAATAAAAATCCACGTTGGCGCAGCATACGGCGCCCGTTTTTTCCGAAAGTCTTTTCACCGCTATTTTTTCAAAGCGCGTATAGAAATCGAATCTTTCCGGGTATTTTTCCGCGGCAAGTTTACCGGCGGTAGTTCTCAAAAGTTCGCAACGCGGATCCGAAATGGTATAAACCGCGTGTCCCACCCCGTAAATAAGGCCGCTGTTATCGTGATAGTTTTTTGCGAATATCCGCGTTATAACGTCGTTTATGCTGTCGTCCGAAGCGTTTGCGCCTATATCCGCTATTATGGCGTTCATCATTTTTTTTGCCGCCAGGCTCGCGCCGCCGTGTCTCGGCCCTTTAAGCGAAGCCATACTCGCCGCCATCATTGAGTAAATATCCGTAAGCGTCGAAGCTACCACCGTTCCCACGAACGTGCTGTTGTTGCCGCCGCCGTGGTCCGCGTGTACCATAAGGCACACGTCTAAAGTTTTCGCTTCCAGCGGGGTAAACGCCCCGTCGTTTCTCGAAAGATACAGAATATTTTCCGCAAACGAATATTTTTTTTCGGGGAAATGAATATGCAGTGAATCGTTATCCAGGTAATGCGTTTTCGCCTGCAGGCAATACGAAATTATCGCCGGCATTTTTGCCATCAGCGAAATTCCTTTTCTGATGAAACCTTCCCCGGAAATATCGTCCGGATCGTCGTCGAACGAATAAAGCGACAGTATCGAACGGCTTATGTGGTTCATAAGCGACCTCGAAGGGTGCGGTAGAATAATATTTTCCAGAAAACCTTGCGGCAATCCGTAATTATTCTTTATTATTCCGCAAAAATCACGCGCTTCATCGTCGTTCGGGTAATGGCCGAAAAGCAAAAGGAAACAGGTTTTTTCGTAACCGAAGCCGTCGCCGCAAAGTTTTGCCACCTCGGTTATATCTATGTTTCTGTAATACAGGTTACCTTTTTTGGGCATTTTTACGTCGTTTTCTATCGTGTAGCCGTCAACTTCCGAAACTTTCGTAAGCCCTACCAGAACGCCGGTCCCGTTGTCGTTTCTCAGCCCTTTTTTTACCTTGTAAACGTCGTAAAGATTCGGGGAAATATACCCGTCGGCAATCAGCCTTCCGTATTGTTCGGATAAAAAATCTTTCATATTTACTCCTTAAGGGTGTTCAGCAACCCGCCTGCTTTTATAACTGAATATTCCTCTTTTGAAAGCCCCGTGTCGGCGCTTACCGCAAAATTTTTCGTTTTGTTCGTTACGGTAACGGTTTTATCGTCAAAGTCTATTTCAACGTCGTCGCCCGCGTCGGCGTTAAAAACGGCGCAAACCGGCAATATTCCGAAGTTTATAAGATTTTTTCTGTGTATTCTCGCAAACGAAGCCGCGATAACCGCTTTAACGCCAAGGTATCTCGGGGCGATCGCCGCGTGTTCTCTGCTCGAACCCTGTCCGTAATTCTGTCCCGCAACTATAACGCCGCCGCCGTATTTTATGCATCGTTCGTAAAATCCGGCGTCTATTCCCGAAAAAACGAATTCTGAAATTTTTTCTATATTGCTCCTGTACGGCAGAACCTTCGCTCCGGCGGGCATAATATGGTCGGTAGATACGTTATCGCCCAAAGAAATAACCGTTTTCGCCGTAAAATGCGTTTCTATCGGGGCAAATTTCGGCAGCGGTTTTATATTCGGGCCCATAACCACCTCTTGCGAGAAGGTGGGATAATACAGCAAGTTGTCGTTTATACGGTATTCCGCGGGCTTTTCGAACAGATCCGTTTTTATTCCCACGGCAGAAGAAATATACCCGTTCACCGCTGAGATCGCCGCCGTTTCGGGCGATACCAGGTACACTTTTGCCGAAGGCGTGCCGCTTCTCCCGTAAAAATTACGGTTGAAAGTTCTCAGCGACACCGCGTCCGTCGCCGGGGATTGTCCCATACCTATACACGGTCCGCACGCCGTTTCAAGTATTCTCGCGCCCGCCTCTAAAAGCGTGCTTAAAATTCCGCTTTCCGTGATCATTTGCAGAACCTGCCTGCTTCCCGGCGCTATCGCAAGCGAAACGTTTTCGTTTATTTTTCTGCCTTTCAGTACGGAAGCCACCTTTATAAAGTCCTCGTAGCTTGAGTTGGTGCAGCTGCCTATAAGCACCTGATCCACCTTAACGTTTGTAAGTTCCGAAATCTTTTTTACGTTATCGGGCGAATTGGGGCAAGCGGCGTAGGGCTCAAGCGAAGAAAGATCTATTTTATAATTTTCGTCGTAAACGGAATCCTCGTCGCGGCAGAGCGGAACGTAGTCTTTTTCCCTTTTTTGAAGCGCCAGAAATTCTCTCGTTACTTCGTCCGAAGGAAACAACGACGAAGTCGCGCCCATTTCCGCGCCCATATTGCATATAACGGCTCTTTCCGGCACGGAAAGAGTTTTTACGCCTTCTCCGTAATATTCTATAATTTTATTCACGCCGCCTTTGGCGGTCATAATGCCCAGCAGATAAAGTATAACGTCCTTTGCTGAAACGCCCTGCGTCAGCGAATTAACCAGTTCAACGCCCACAACTTTGGGTTTTACCACGGT
>JAGCZN010000025.1 GCA_017959995.1 Clostridia bacterium | reverse complement strand
GAATTGTTGATAAAGGAGGAACAGGAAATGTGGTTTTTCGTTATTCTCGCGGTAATAGGTCTTGCGGTTCTCGCCGTGGTGATTTTTACCTCTATATCGGACGAGAGGAAAAGATATAACGGCAGACAAACGGGAAAGACCTACGCCGTTCGCAACCAACGGCGCAGGTACTATCGGAAATATACGGCGGAAGAAAAAGGAAATTACGGCGAATCCCTCGTGGCGAACGAGTTGAGATCGATCGCCGATGCGGACTTTGCGATGCTCAACGATATAATAGTGGTAACCGACGGAAAATCTCACCAGATAGACCACGTAGCGATAAACCGTTACGGCGTTTTCGTTATAGAAACGAACAATTACGCCGGAAAAATTTACGGTAGCGCGGGCGCGCAAAAATGGCGCGTGTACTACGATAACGGCGAGCAATGCGAATTTTACAATCCCGTACAGCAAAATTTAACGCATTGCAATTCGGTAAAAAACATAATCGGTAACGTACCCATATATTCGGTGATCGTTTTCGTAAAAAACAATATCATAAAGACGGACGCCGCAAACGTGATTCCTCTCTCGCAGTTGAAATATTTTATAAGCCAACCGCGCGGAACGGAGATGACGAAAGAACAGATGACGGCATGTATGGAAAAGTTACGCGCCAACCAGCAGAGCAACGCGGTAAGCGCGGACGAACACGTTTCTTCCATAAAGGAAACGTTGGATAAGGCAAATAGCGGAATTTGCCCTTGGTGTTCGCAGCCTTTGGTAGAAAAACAGGGTAAATACGGCACGTTTATGGCTTGCAGTAATTATCCCAGATGTAAATTTACTTCCAGATCAACGGGAGGAAACGATAGGAAAGCGGTTTGATGTTTCGCTTGAAGGAAAAACTTCTCGGCGCGTGGAAGGCTGTAAAAAAAGAATATACCCGTGTGGACAGAACGTGCAATAACTGCCGCAGGGAAATATTCGGCGGAGAAACGCTGGGCGAAAAATATTTCTGCCCCGATTGTAACGCGCGTTTCCCGTATAACGACGGGTTTATATGCCTTCATTGCGGCAGAAGCGCGATAGAAAACGTAAAACTTTGCGACGATTGCGCCGGCTACGAATGGTCTTACGACGCCGCCCGCAGTCCGTTTTACTACGCGCCGCCCGCGGATAAGATCATACGCGACCTGAAATACGATAACCGCCGTTTTCTGGCGGAAGTTCTTGCGGCGTTCGTTGCGGCGGAACTTATCGGAAATTTTGCCGAAGCCGACGTTATAACTTTCGTTCCCATGACGGACGGGGCGAAAAGAAAAAGGCGGTACAACCAGTCCGAACTTATCGCGCGGCACGTTTCCGCCCGTACGGGAATCCCCGCGGCAGACGTTCTGGAAAAAGTTGCTGAAACCGACAGGCAGGCGAAACTTACCAGGAAAGAGCGACTGAATAACCTTAAAGGCTCGATCAGATCGAAGAACGGCGCGCTTATCGAAGGCAAGGCCGTAGTTCTTATCGACGACGTGCTGACCACGGGATCCACCGCGGAAGCGTGCAGCGCGGCGCTTAAAAAAGCGGGGGCGGGTAAAGTTTACGTCGTTACGGCCGCTTCGGTAACGAATCCGAAAACGGCGCGGATACTCGGGCAGGAAACGCCCGCCGGCAAAGTTAAACTTGCGAAAACGCGCGAAAAACGGCGTTTTAGCGAAAAATAAGGGAAAGGCAAACCAAAGGAAACGAAAACGCACGTTAAACCGAAATAAAAACGTTTACTTTTCGCGCGTTTTGTTGTATTATTATAAAAACGGTTATTAAAATATCAGGGAAAAAAGAATGCTGTTTTATTACGTAAGGCACGGAGACCCCGTGTATGAAATTGACGGACTTACCGAAACGGGCAAAAAACAGGCGGCGGCGCTTGCCGGAAGGCTTACGCTTTACGGGCTGGACGAGATATATTGTTCCACGGCGGGGCGCGCCCAGTTGACCGCGGCGCCTACGTGCGCGGCGCTCGGCATAAAGCCCGTTCTTCTCGATTGGACGAACGAAAGATACCCGTGGGAAGAACTTACCGTTCTGAACGCGGAAAAGACCGAGCGGCACTGGCTGTTCCAGTTGCCCGAACTCTACGAGAAGATGAAATCGCCCGAAATCAGGGCTGCCGGAACGAAGTGGTACGACCACGAATATTTCCGCGAGTACGGTTTCGGCAAGGGAATAGAGAGAATCGATCGGGAAACGGATAATTTCTTCCTGTCCCTCGGGTTCAGACACGACCGCGAATACGGCAGGTACGAGGTGGTAAAGGAAAACGGAAAGAGGGTGGCGCTTTTTGCCCATCAGGGTTTCGGAGAGGCGTTTCTGTCAAGCTTGCTCGATATACCGTACCCCGCTTTCTGCACGCGGTTCGATTTCGGCCACTCGTCCGTAACGGTAGTGGACTTCGAAACTTCTTACGGGAAGTACGTTTACCCGAGGGTACTGCAACTTTCAAACGATTCGCACCTGTATAAAGAGGGCGTTCTCACCGGTTACAACAACGAAAAAAATATATAAAAAGATATAATTAACGGAGAAAATATACAAAAATGGGACTTATTCGTTACATTCTCGGCAGCGACAGCCGCAGAAATTTAAGAAAGATAACCGCTATTGCGGATAAGATCGACGCGCTTTCGCCCAAGTACGAAGCGATGACCGACGAAGAGCTTCAGGCCATGACGCCCGCTCTTAAACGGCGCCTTGAAAGCGGCGAAACGCTTGACGATATACTGTTCGACGCGTTCGCCACCGCTAGGGAAGCCGCTTACCGCGTTCTCAATATGCGGCACTACAAAGTTCAGCTTATCGGCGGCGTGTGCCTGCACCAGGGCAGAGTTGCCGAAATGAAAACCGGCGAAGGTAAAACTCTTGTGGCAACGCTTCCCGCGTATCTCAACGCGCTTACGGGTAAAGGCGTTCACATCGTTACCGTGAACGATTATCTCGCCCGCCGCGACGCGGAATGGATGGGCAAGATCCACCGCTTTCTCGGGCTAACCGTGGGCGTAGTGGTTCACGGTATGACCGACGACGAAAAACGCGCCGCTTACAACTGCGATATAACTTACGGAACGAACAACGAGTTCGGCTTCGATTACCTTCGCGACAATCTTAAAGTAAACCTTAAAGATATGATGCAGAGAGAACTCAACTTCGCCATAGTGGACGAAGTGGATTCCATTCTGATAGACGAAGCGCGTACCCCGCTTATAATTTCGGGCAGGGGCGGAAAGTCGTCCGAGTTGTATTTTTCGGCTAACCGTTTTGTGAAAACGCTCGTACCGGAAGAAGATTTCACTTACGACGTAAAGGATAAATCCGTTACGATAACCGATCAGGGCGCCGCCAAGGCCGAAAAGTTCTTCGGCGTGGAAAATCTTACCGATATAGTGAACGCCGATCTCAACCACCACATCCAGCAGGCTTTGAAAGCGCACCATATTTTCAAAAGGGATAACGATTATATCGTTCAGGACGGAGAGATTATAATAGTTGACGAATTCACCGGCCGCCTTATGATAGGCAGAAGGTATTCCGAAGGATTACACCAGGCGATAGAGGCGAAGGAAAACGTGGTTATCCGCAACGAAAACAAAACTTACGCCACCATAACCTTCCAGAACTACTTCCGCCTGTATAAAAAACTTTCCGGTATGACCGGTACCGCAAAGACGGAAGAAGAAGAATTCCGCACCATCTACGGGCTTGACGTTCTTGAAATACCCACGAACAAACCCGTTATAAGAAACGATATGCACGACGTTATCTACTCCACCGAAGCGGGCAAGCAGAACGCCGTTGTTGAAGACATAGTGCGCCGCCACGAACTCGGCCAGCCCATTCTCGTGGGTACGGTAACGGTTGAAAAGTCGGAAGAACTTTCCCGCCTTCTTATAAGAAGAAAGGTAAAACATAACATACTCAACGCGAAAAATCACCGCCGTGAGGCCGAAATAATAGCGCAGGCCGGCAAGAAGGGCGCCGTTACCATAGCCACCAACATGGCGGGCCGCGGCACCGATATTCTGCTCGGCGGCAACCCCGAATATCTTGCCAAGCAGGATCTGAGAAATCAGGGCATCACCGAGGAAGTTATAGAACTGGCAACGTCGTTCGTTCAGAACGTAACCGAAGAAGTAGCGGAAGTAAGGGAAAAGTATAAACGCATTCTCGCCGAACACAAGGCGGTAACCGACGTTGAAAAGGAAGAAGTTATAAAACTCGGCGGGCTTTACATTATAGGCACCGAACGGCACGAGTCCCGCCGTATAGATAACCAGCTCCGCGGCCGAAGCGGTCGTCAGGGCGATCCCGGCTCGTCGCTGTTCTACGTTTCGCTGGAAGACGAACTTATAAAGCGTTTCGGCGGAGAAAGATTGCAGGCGCTTTATTCGATGTTCAAGATAGACGAAAATACGCCGCTTCAGGCCAAGAGCCTTTCCCGTTCTATCGAAAACGCCCAGCGCACCATAGAGGGCAAGAACTTCGGCATAAGAAAGCGCATTATCGAGTACGACGACGTTATGAACACCCAGCGCCAGGTTATATACGAAGAGAGAATGAAGGTGCTGCGCGGCGAGAATATTCACGAAGAGATACTTCGCCTTATTCCCGATTTCGTTATAGAAGTGATACGCGATTCTATCGACGCCACCAAGGGCTTCAACGCGTGGGATCTTGAAAAACTCAATAAAAACCTTGAAGTAAACTGTCTTGCCGAGGGTAGCGCGTTCGTTACCGGGGAAAACGCTTCCAAATGGGTTTACGAGGACCTTGAAGAAAACGTTCTCGCAGAGGTAGTAAGGCAATACGAAGAAAAGATAGCGGAGTGCCGTGAACTCGGCGTGGATTTCAACGAGATAGAGAGAGTGGTTCTGTTAAAGAACGTTGATAACAAGTGGATCGACCATATCGACGCGATGGATCAGCTCCGCCGCGGCATATCTCTCCGCTCCTACGCGCAGGAAAACCCGATAAACGCCTACAAGAAAGAGGGTATGGATATGTTCGACGAGATGATCTACAATATCCGCCACGATACTCTGCACGTTCTTTTGAAGATAAAAGTAAACGTGGAACAGCGCCAGAATCTTGAAAAAGAGGCCGAACGCAAACAGGTGGCCAACGATCTTACCACCGTAGGCGGAAGCGACGTCCGCCAGCCCGTCCGCAAAGAAGTTTCCGTCGGCAGAAACGATCCTTGCCCGTGCGGTAGTGGTAAAAAATATAAAAACTGTTGTGGTGCGAACAACTGATTGACCCACGATAGATTTGGGTCGTTTCTGCTTGCGAGCGGACGCGAGCCAAATTATATAATAACCTGTCTTTCGGCGGCGGGTAATGCCCGCCAATGCAACCGTAAGGTTGCCCGAAAGATAACGACCCGTGCCCGTGCGGTAGTGGTAAAAAATATAAAAACTGTTGTGGTGCGTCGTAGAAACACGACTGCTTGGCGGCGGGTTGCAGGTATTCGCCCGCAAGCCTTAACAGTCGGTTTCTACTCTTTCCCACGGATATTTTCCTTGAAAATCTCCGCGGGAGCCCTTGATAACCCGTGAAAAAGGGCGTTTCTGCCAACGAACGAAGTGAGTAAAGTTATATAATAACCGTTTTTGCGTTTGCGTGTAAACGCAAACTAAAAAACCGCAAAGCGGTTTTCAAAAACAAACCCTTGTCCCGCCGAAAGCAGGCGGTATAAAAACTTATCGTAATAACAACATTATACGCTCTCCGCATTTTAACGCGGAGGGCGTTTTTTCCGCGAAAAAAGCCGTTTTTCGGCAAAACACGCCTTATCTTTCCCGCGCGTATATCGTATTATGGTAGAACGGTACGGGAGGTAGGTTATGTTCAACGGAATCAGAAGTAAATTCGAAGCGAATAAAGTGGCGGTGTGGGCGGTTATATTTGCCGCAATGCTCTTTCTGAACAACGCGGGAACGGAAAAGGAGCCGTTTGCCGCGGCGCTGTATTACGCGTTGCTTCTTTCGGGCGAGGGCGTTATGGTAAGTTCGGTTGTATACGGAATGTCGTTCGCGCTTTCGTTAAAGCCGCCGCTACTCGTTGCGGTAAGCGCCAATATTCTCATTTCCGCCGCGATTTACGGCACTTTCGGCAAAAAGAAGAGGCTGGGGATAGCTTCTTTGGCGTTTTTGCCCGCGTCGCTTATACCGTATATTCTTATAAGCGGCAGCGGAAATTACGCCGGCAGCGCGATAGCGGTTGCGGTTATAACCATGCTGGCGGCGGCGTTCTATCCGGGGGTGTACGCGGTCAAAACCAAAGGATTTCGGCGCCCCGAAGCGGTTGAGGCGTTCAGCCTTGCGCTCTTGTATACGTGCGTGTGGCTGGGCGGGATAAAATATATCGGGCGGGACGCGTATAAGGCGTTTTCGGTTTTTTCGCTCGCCTGCGTAGCGACGCTTCTTTCGGGAAAGGAAAGTATGCTGTTTGCGGTCGTATTTGCCGCGCCCTTGGCGATAAACTTCAGAAGCGCGGCGGAATTTGTACCGTATCTCGTTTTCGGCGCGGTGTCGTACGCGTTCGGAAAGCATCATAGGCTCGTTTACACCGCGATGATGCTGGCGGCGGAATTGGCTTGCGCTTACGTTTTCGGTTTTTACGGAAATTACGGTTATATAAGTTTAATATGGTTTTCGGCGGCGCTACTCGCCTTTGCGCCCATGCCCGCCAAATTTTTCGAAAAAGGCGAAATCATGCTTGCGCTGTCTTCCGATAAGCCGCTTTCACGCTATTGCGTCAATCGCACACGCTCGCTCGTTTCGGGGCGTTTATATGAGATTTCGGGCACTTTTCACGAAATAGCGGACCTGTTCACCGCTATTTCCGAAAAGGAGGACCCCTTCGTTTACGAAAACGCCGTAATAGGCGAAATAAACAAACTGTGCGAGGATTGCTCGTATTCGGCAAAGTGCCGCGCAACGTCGTTTCCCAAGCGGGAAGAACTTGCCCGCCTCGTTTCCATAGCAAAGGGCAAGGGGCGGATCTCCGCGGTGGATCTTCCCAAAAGTTTTTCGCTGAAATGTTCGCAATCGGGCAAAGTGATATACGTAATTAACAAATACGTGGGCGCGTACGCCGCGGAAATGGATAGAAAAAAGGCGGTTAACGAAACGCGCGCCCTCGTTTCGGCCGAGGCGGAAGGCGTGGCGGCGGCACTGAAAAGTATTGCGAGAACGCTTTCCAAACAACTTTCGTTCGAGCCGGTAAAAGAAGCTAAATTATGCGCTTTTTTGCTGAAAAAGGGGGTTAACGTTCAGGAGGCGATAATTTTCGGGGAAGGTGACGGCGCCGAAATAAGCCTTACGGTAACTTCGTCGGTTACGGAAAAAAGAACGGTTGCCGGCGTGAACGAATTTTTTAAGACGAAGTTCTGCGTTACGGAAAGATACGATCTTCCCGGCGGGCGAACGGTGCTTACGCTTGAAAAGGCGTGTAAGTACGATTGCGCGTTCGGCGTTGCCACGCTTAAAAAGGACGGCGCCGAAACCAGCGGCGATACGCATTCGCTTATAAAACTGATGCGCAACAAATTCATTCTCGCGCTTTCCGACGGCATGGGCAGCGGAGAGGCGGCGCGGGCTACGTCCGAAGCGTCGCTGTCGCTGGTGGAATGTTTGTACAGGGCGGGGCTTCCCGGCGGAACGGCACTTTCCACGGTGAACGAACTGCTTTCGTTTACCGGCGAGGAAAATTTTGCCGCGCTTGACCTTGCGTATATCAATCTTGAAGGGCTTTCGTGCGATTTTATCAAATTCGGCGCGCCCTACGGCTTCATTATTTCAAGCGGCGCGGTAAAAACGATAGAGGGAAGTTCTCTGCCCGTAGGTATTCTCAAAGAGATGAAACCCGCCGTCTGTTCCGAGCGGGTTTCGCCAGGCGACGTTATTCTGTTTATGAGCGACGGCGTAACCGACGCCTTCGGCTCCTCAACCGATTTTGCGGATTATCTGTCCGCCGTTTCCGTTGCCAACCCGCAGAAACTTGCCGATAAGATACTGAACGAGGCCTTCGCTCTTTACGGCAATAAGGCGAGCGACGATATGACGGTGGTGGCCTGTAAAATTTTCGCCGCGTGACGCTATAGGTTGAAATTAAGAATAAAAAGTGGTATAATGAAACAAAAACGTAACGCCGGACGGGGAAAGCTCGGCGTTTTCGGGAAAACCGCTTTTATGATCTTGTACTTTGATACCGAAACCACGGGGCTTACGCCCGGCAGGATAGTTCAACTGTCTTACGTGATGCAGAACGCAACGGAAATACGCGCCAAAAACTTCTTTTTTTACGTGGATTACGTTGAACCTTCCGCAGTTGCGGTACACGGCTTCACGCCCGAAAAACTTTTTGCGCTTTCCGGCGGAAAAACGTTTTCCACGGAGATAGACGAGATATACGACGATTTTCTTTCCGCCGACCTTGTGGTTTCACACAATTTCACGTTCGATCTGAAATTTATGATGGCGGAATTCGCCTATCAGGACAGGCTTTTCCGCTACCGTGAAAGTTTTTGCACCATGAGATACTTTACGGATATAATCCGCTTGCCGAGAAGCAGCCACCGCGGGTTCAAATACCCGAAACTTGCGGAACTTGCCGAATACTACGATATTTACCCTTACGATATTTCCAAAGTAACTTCGGAATGTTTCGGCTGTTTCGTTTCGGATCACGACGCGCGCTACGACACCGCGTCGCTCTATCTTTCGTTCAACGCCGCGGCGGACGAAAACGCTTCCGTCCACGCGATAAGAGAAAAATATCTTTCTCCTTCGGCGGAGAAAGAAACATGAATAAGGAGATTGTACGTTATGGCGCTTCGCTTTTTGGATTACAAAGTTCAAAGTTCATCTTTTACGTTAACGCCCGATATCACGCCCAACCGCAATTATAAAATCACGCCGAAAATAAGTTGCAGTTTAAGGCGCGCGCCGAACCGGCTTCTTTGTACTTTCGGCGTGGAACTTGCCCGCACCGACGAGCCCGTTCCTTTCGAGTTTAACGTTTCGGCCGTCGGTACTTTCGCCGTAGACGAAAAGGACGACGTTTCCGCCCTTGCCGTAAGAGCCGCTGAAACGGTGTATCCGTTCGTAAGGCAATCGGTGGCGCAGCTTACCTTAATGGCAAACGTTCCGCCTTATATTCTTCCCATGCTCGATATGGAAAGCGTGATCGGCGGCGCGAAAAAAGTAACGCTGTCCGTGCCGGGCGGAAACTTAAGCTGAACGAAATACTTTCTCTTGCGGGAACGGAACCGTTTTCGGTAAAGGCTTCCCGCCTTTTTTGGTTATAAACGATTTTTTAAGCCGACTTTTTTGATATCCGGCGGGAACGTAACCGATTGCGGACTCTTTCTGCACCGCCCATAGCGTTGCGCCGTTTATTTTTTAACTTCTTAACCGTATTATCCGCCGCCGAAATTTTAACGCGGTAACGTTAAAAGGCGCCGGGGAAACAAAAAACGCGACGAACGGAAAAATACAGATCACCGGCTCGTTTTAAGCGACGCCCTCACTATTCTTTCCGCAATCGTTTCGTTAGCGTTTTTTTGAAACTTTTGTTGCGATAACGTGAGATTCAGGCGGCTTTCGTATGTTTTTATAATTTCTTCCGTAAATTTTTCGCCCGTAATATCTTCCTGCAAGAGAATGCGGAACGCCCCGCGTGAAGCAAAATAACGGGCGTTATCAATCTGATCCCCGCGAGAGGCGCCCTTCGGCAGAGGTATTAAAAGAGCAGGAATTTTAAGCGCGGCAAGCTCAAACAAACTGTTGCTTCCCGCCCTCGATACCGCCACGTCTGCCGCGGCGTAGGCGTACTTCATTTCGGGCTCGAAAGGTATCTGAAAATATCCTTTTACGTCTTTCGCGTTTTCATCGTATCCGTTTTTACCGGTCAGGTGCAAAACGTTGAATTTTTCTGTAAGAGCAGGTAAAACGCCCCGTAAAACGCGGTTTATCGCCACACTGCCGCTACTTCCGCCGAAAACGAGAAGAACGGGTTTTAAGCCCGTTATGCCGTAACGGCGCCTGCCTTCCGCGCGCGGGGCGGAAAGTAGCGCGGGATTTACGGGCGCGCCGGTGAACAGTCCGTTTTTAAGGTTTTCCGCCGTTTCGCGGAAAGAAGTAAGAACTTCGCAGGCGTACCTCGCGGAAATTTTGTTCGCAAGGCCGAGCGTAAGGTCGGATTCGTGCAGAACGAGAGGCACGCCGAGTTTTCCGGCGGCTATCGCCACGGGCAGCGCAACGTATCCGCCCTTTGAAAAAACGACGGACGCATTCAGCTTTTTCAGCAGTTTTTTCGCCGCGGAAATTCCGCTTGTAAGTATAAACGGAATGGTCAGGTTGCTTAACGATAAACTTCTTTTCAGTTTTATCGCGGGTACGGAAAAATATTCCACGCCCGCGTTTTTAACCATTTCGCGCTCGATACCGTTTTCCGAACCGATATAGTAAACGTTGTCGAACCGTTTTTCGAGCAAGGGCAGCAAAGACAGGCACGGCGTGCAGTGACCTGCCGTTCCCCCGCCGGTAAGAACGAGATTTCTCATATAAACAGTATATTCAATTTCTTAAAAATTGTTGTAATCGAAAGAAAATTATTGTATAATTAAACGAAGGGGGGAACCTTATGAGCTACGTTATTTCCGTCGATTGCGGCACCACCAGCATCCGCGCGATGCTCTACGACCTGAAACAGAATAAATTCGTAGGTTCGGGCAATATGCCCGTTACGCAGTTTTATCCGCGCCCCGCGTGGGTAGAGCAGGACGCCGCCGAGATATTCGCAAACACTCTTGCCCTGATCGTGGGAAGAATAGAAGCCGCCCCGTCTGTTGACGGGATACTCGGCATAGGCATTACCAACCAACGTGAAACGGTTGTGGCGTGGGATAGGCGCACGGGTAAACCCGCCTGCAACGCCATAGTGTGGCAATGCCGCCGCACCGCCGATTATTGCGGGAAATTGCGCGATAAAGCCGACTTGATAAAATATAAAACCGGGCTTGTGATAGATCCGTATTTTTCGGCAAGCAAAATAAGGTGGATGATAGACAACGTTCCCGAAGTAAAAAAACTGCTCGACGAAGGCAATCTGTGCGTTGGCACGGTGGACTCGTATATAATTTTCCGCCTTACCGAGGGAAAAAGTTTCGTTACCGACGTAACCAACGCCTCGCGCACCATGCTGTACAATATAAGAACGCTTTCCTGGGACGACGAGCTTCTCGGTATTTTCGGTATACCTAAATCCGTTCTGCCGGAAGTGAAAAGCTGTACCGATATAATGGGCGAATTCGTTTTCCGCGGAAGAAAAATACGTATAGCGGGCGTTGCGGGGGATCAGCAGGCGGCGCTTGTGGGACAGGCGGCTTTAAGCGAGGGCAAGGGAAAAATCACCTACGGTACGGGGATGTTCATGTTGCTTGCAACCGGCGATAAAATTGCGGATTCCAAATGCGGTATGGTATCCACGATAGGCTGTTCTTTCGGGAAAAAGGTGGTTTACGCGCTTGAGGGCAGCGTTTTTAACGCCGGTAGCGCAGTTCAGTGGCTGCGCGACGAACTCGGGTTTTTCAGCGCTTCCGCCGACAGCGAAGAGTTCGCCCTTAAAGTTCCCGATACGGGCGGCGTGTATTTCGTTCCGGCTTTTACGGGGCTCGGCGCGCCGTATTGGAACAGCGGAGCAAGGGCAACTTTTACCGGTATTTCACGCGGGAGCAACAAATACCATCTGACGCGCGCCGTTCTTGAAAGCATAGCGTATTCGGCAAAGGATCTTGCGGTGAACATGTGTGCCGACAGCGGCGTGAATTTTACTGAAATAGGTTGTGACGGCGGAGCCTCGCAAAACGGGTTTTTAATGCAGTTTCAGGCCGACGTGCTGGGCGTTAAACTCGTGCGCCCCGTGGAAAGGGAGAGTACGGCGCTTGGCGCGGCGTATCTTTCCGCTATCGCTTTGGGCGAATATTCGGCCGAAGATATAACGGCGCTTCGCAGGGTGGAAAGAGAATTTGCTCCTTCCTCAGACAGGAAAAAATACGAAACGCTCTACTGCGGATATAAAAAAGCTGTTGAAAAGTGTCTGCTTTAATATGGCTGAAAGCAGGCAAAAGAATTGACTGTTTATTTTATCGGTGTTATAATATTCGGGTATGAAAAAGACGGTCGTGGTGGGCATGAGCGGCGGGGTGGACAGTTCCGTCGCCGCGCTTATACTTAAAGAACAGGGTTACAACGTAATAGGCCTTTTCATGGTTAATTGGGAGGAAAACGACGAAAACGGATGCTGTACCGCCGAGGAAGATTACGCCGACGTTCGCCGCGTTTCCGACCTTATCGGAATACCTTATTATACCGTAAATTTTTCAAAGGAATATTACGACCGCGTTTTCAGATATTTTCTCGACGAATATTCACGCGGAAGAACCCCCAATCCGGACGTTCTGTGTAACCGTGAAATAAAGTTCGGCCCCTTCGCGGAATACGCCGAAAAGCTCGGCGCCGATTTTATTGCCACGGGGCATTACTGCGGTATTTCGCACGAAAACGGCGTACACTACCTTTTGAAAGCCAAAGATCAGAATAAGGATCAAACCTATTTTCTCAACCAACTTTCGCAAAGGCAACTTGCAAACGTTATATTCCCGCTTGCGGATCTGGACAAAAGCGAGGTAAGAAAAACGGCCGAAAAAAACGGCCTTGCCACGGCAAAGAAGAAGGATTCCACCGGTATTTGCTTTATAGGCGAAAGGAATTTCCGCAAATTTCTGATGAACTACCTGCCCGCGAAAAGCGGCGAGATAAAAACGTACGACGGCAGGGTTTTAGGCACACATTGCGGCCTTATGTATTACACCATTGGCCAGCGGAAAGGTCTTGATATAGGCGGCCAGAAGGACGACGAGGGCCGTTGGTTCGTGATAGAAAAGGACCTGAAAAATAACGTTTTATACGTTGCCCACGGCGGGGAGGAGAGGCTGTATTCTTCCGCCCTGACGATGAACGCCTGCAACTGGATACCGTTTGCGAAAGAGGAAAGGGAATTTCATTGCACCGCTAAATTCCGTTACCGCCAGCAAGAACAGGGCTGTACCGTTAAAATTCTCAAAAAAAACGGTGAGAAGGACGGTATCCTCGTTGAGTTTGACGAGAAGCAACGCGCCATAACCGAAGGACAGTACGCCGTGTTTTACGATGGAAATAAATGTATAGGCGGCGGCGTAATAGAGCGCGCAATAAAGTGATTTTTTATAAAAACCGCCCAAATCTCACAAAAACGGCATATTTGCACCCGTAGTCTAATTGGATAAAACAAGGGCCTCCGACGCCCTCGTTGCGAGTTCGAGCCTCGCCGGGTGCACCAAAGTGAATTTATAATCGTATCAAGTAAAAATAATTTGAAGGGAGGTACGGAAAATGATAATCAAAGCGGTAAAATTCAGAAAAAACGGATTTTACTCTCAACCGTTCGTATTCGGCGGCGAAGAGGGACCTATGAATTTCGATCCGCAGATTCGCTATCGCGGAAGTTTGCAGAATTATCTGATCGACACGGGCAGCGAGGTGATTCTCGTTGATACCGGGCTTCCCGCAGGTACGCCGGAAGAGACGCCGGACGAGAATAGCCCGCTTTTTACCGGCAAGGATATCTGCAGTTATATGGAAGCGTTCGCCGCGCTCGGGTACGAACCCGAACGGGTAACGAAAATCCTTCTCACGCACAAGCACGGCGATCATTCGGGCGAACTGCGTTCTTTCCCGAACGCGAAGATCTACGTGAATGCGGAAGAAGCGCGGGCAGACGAGTTGAAAGGGCTTGAAAATATCGTTCCCGTAACGTTTACCGACGGCGCGTATTATAACTTCCCGCAGAGCCAAAAAATCGCGGACGGGGTTTATTATATAAAGGCAAAAGGACACACCAACGGCAACAGCATTGTGATTGCGGAAAACGACGGGCTGTTCTATATGCTACACGGCGATATCACCTACGTAGACGAAGCGCTGTATGAAAATAAACTTTCCGTTGTATTCGAGGATCTTCCCGCCGCGCGCGAAACGCTTGACCGCATCCGTGATTTCGTTCGAAATCACCCTACGGTCTATTGCGGAACGCACACTCCGCAGGGATATGAAAATCTGGAAGCAAACCGCGTGATCGATCTCGATTATCCGGTAAAAACGGTATTGGCGGAAGTTGATTTCAAAGCCAAAGAAGCAAGCGGTAAATACGTTTGCTCGGTTTGCGGCTACGTTTACGATCCCTCAGAGCACGGCGGAGTTACTTTTGAAGATCTGCCCGACGACTGGAAGTGCCCGCGCTGCAAACAGCAGAAAGAGAAGTTCAACAGGGCTTAAAACGAAAAAGGAGAGAATCAAACGATGAAAAAACAGATCAAAACCACCGAAGCCGTTTTCCCGATGCCGGTGCTGCTCATTTCCACCTTCAACGAGGACGGCAGCGTTGACGTGATGAACGCGGCCTGGGGCACGATGCTCGACCGCGATATGGTAGCGCTAAATCTTACCGAAACGCATAAAACCGTGCAGAATATCAAAAAAAGAGGCGGATTCGTCATTCATATCGCCGACGCGAAACACGTTGTCGAAGCCGACTGGTTCGGCATCGTCAGCGCGAACGACGAGCCGGATAAATTCAGGAAAAGCGGACTGACGTATACGAAATCCGACCTTGTTGACGCGCCCGTGATAAACGAACTTCCGATCGCCATGGAATGCTCGTTCGTGGAATACCAGAACGACGCTACCGGCCTCGGCGTGATCGGAAAAGTTCTGAAAACTTCGGCGGAAGAATCGGTTATGAAAGACGGCAAGGTAGACGTCGATGCACTCGGGGCCATCGCGTTCGATCCCTATACCCACGGCTATTATAAAGTCGGCGGCAGGGTGGGCGACGCGTTCAAAGACGGGCTTAAACTGAAATGAGCGGCGCGGGCTTTTCGCGTTATGGATAAAAATAGCGAATTATGATTAAAAAACGGACTTTCAGGCGGCGGTTAAGCCGTCGGGAAGCCCGTTTTTGCTTTACGTACGCAAAAACGGCGAAACGTTCGGAAATTAAAAAAACCGACGGTTTAAGCCTTACTTCAGCCCGCGGCAGCCGAAATATCGAAAATGTTTTCGAAACGGGCGAACGGCAGTTGAAAAATTCGGAAAAATGTAGTATTATGTTAAATATAGTATTTTATTCGCGAAAAACGCGGATGAAATACGTGGGAAACCGAAACGGCCGCGGTAAATACGGGCCGAAAACGGTCAATGGAGAAGTTTAGGCAAGGATCCGCCGCGTGTCGGACGGCACGATTCGATATCATCGTGGAAATATTGCCCGACACGGTTGAAGATAATCGGTAAGCGATTATTGCGTCACGGAGGAATTTTACTTATGGAAAAAACAAAAAAAATTACGATCGTATTCGTTACGGTGTGCAGTATCCTGATAGCGGTACTGTTGATAGTGGGAACGGTATGGATGGGTAGCAGTTCCAGAAAGGATACGGACCGCGCGGTCCGCACGGTCAGTTTACTGTATCTGGACGAGCTTGCCGGACGGCGCGAACAAGTAGTTTGGAACAATCTGCAAAGCAATATTCAAACGATCGGGGTTGCCATAGATCTTTTAACGGAAGAAGATTTGAGCGACAAGGCGCATCTCGAGGCATATCAATCCCGAATGAAAAGTTTGTACGAACTGGATAAGTTTGCCTTTGTCGATACGGACGGTCTTATCTATACCTCGCGCGGCACGCAGACCAATATAGACGAATACGGTTTTGACTACAGAACCATTTCGGAACCGGAAATTTCCGTATTCAACCTTGAAAACGCGGAGAAAAAGGTGGTTATTGCCGTTCCTGTAAACGACATTACGTTTGAGGGAAAAACGCTTTCCGTTTGCTTTATGGAGATCGATATGAAAGTTATGCTTGCGGGAGCTTCGATGGATTCGGGAAGCGAAGGGGCTACTTTCTGTAATATTTACACGAAAGACGGCATCGCGCTCAGCAATACCGTTCTCGGCGGCCTTTCGGCGGACGATAATCTGCTTACCGCCATGAAGAACGCCGAATTTGAAAACGGCTATTCTTACGACTCTTTCATCGAATCCTTCCGTTCCGGAAGCGACGGCCACGTATCTTTCACCTATAAAGATATCCGCGAAACGTTGAGTTTCGTTCCCGTTAAAGGAACCGACTGGCGGTTGACTTATCTGATCCGTGAAAGCGTGATAAGCGATCAGATCGGCTACATCTCCAAAGACATCGTACGCAGAAGCATCATTCAATCCCTGATCACCGTTGCGGCGGTTTTCGCAATGTTCACGATCGTTTTCATTCAAACGAGGAAAAACGCCAAACTCAATCTGGAACGGCAAACCGCTGAAGCAGAGGCAAGAGGAAAACAGGCGGAACTTGAAACGCGGATAGCGCTTCAGAACGAACTTCTGGAACAGGAGCGGCGCCGTAAAGAGCAGGACAGTATGATCACCGCAATGGCTTCGGACTACCGCTCGGTGTATCACGTGGATCTAGATACCGACGACGCGGTATGCTACCGTTCCGATCACGAAGATCACGATCAGACCGCCGAGGGGGTGCATTTCTCCTTTACGGAAAGATTCCG
>JAGCZN010000024.1 GCA_017959995.1 Clostridia bacterium | reverse complement strand
GATGCGTTGAGTAATTTACTCACCGACTAAATGGCTCGCTTGGTTTTTATAGGAGAAATTTATATGTATTTACCGCGATTAAGACGTATCTCCGACGTGCTGAAGGAAATCAAGCGCATCGATCCCGGCACATGTCTGACTTACAATATGTTGGTTGAACTTATGAAACAAGGAGCAATAACCCCATTGAAATACGGCAATGCCCGGGTTGTTAATATGGACGAATTACTATTATTCGTAAACGGCAAAAAGGAGATCGAAAATGAAATATCTGACTTCGGGCGACATTTATAGAATGTTTCGGCAAGCGGACGACGGAACGATCATCCGTAGAAATAACGTGCGTCGAATTGCTTTGGAAAACGGAATTAAAAACACCCTCACCCAAAACGTGGTACTCATCGACTCAAAGGATTTTATAGAAAAAGTAAATCCCTACAACTTACAAAAACACGAATACGCTGTACCGAAATTACGATGCATTAAAGATTGCGCAAGAGAATGGAACAACCATCGAAAGACCGGCGACCGCTTTATTCACCCCGACGAAATAAGAGAATTCCTGCAAAACGATACGACCGTTTTTAAGTATAAACTCGGTAACAAATGGATTGTAAATTACGACCAACTTTTGCCGCATCTCAAAAAAATGAATCGCCGCGAAAGTAAAATTTGGAAGGATTATATGGCGCGATTAGGCATAAAAAAATCAGTCACTCCCCGAAAGAAATGACTGAAATTTGGCCTGCCTGAGACGATTCGAACGTCCGACAACCCGCCTTAGGAGGGCGGTGCTCTGTCCTGCTGAGCTACAGGCAGATATGCAAAATTATTGCACGATTTGAAACTTATTGAAAATACCGAAACAATACCCAAAATAATACCCGATATTGTCGGATTGCGTTACAACCACAATATGTTGCGCTTTTATTCTGTTTGACCACTATATATCGTGGTTTTGCCCGACTTAAACATTCGCTTAGGAGGGGTTTATTATATCCATTTAACTACGGAAGCGTTTTATGCCGACAAGGAAATATCGGCTTTTTTATTCTACTACTTTTCCTTTGAAAAATCAATCGTTTTTCGGCAACGGAAAAATATTTGTACGGACAATGCATGGTTTTTACGCTTTCAGCAAGCGTTTCAGCCGTTCAACTTTTTATAAGAGTATATCTTGCCGCTGTAATCGTAAGAAAATTCCTTTCCGTCGCGACGTTTTAACGCATGGTGGTTTACCGATATATGTCCGTCTTCAGGATAATAATACACTTCTACTTCGGACACGACGTACGTGAAAACTTTACGGAGACGGTCTGCGATCTTGGCGTAAGTTTTTTCACCGTGGAATTTGTACAGAATGCAATTATCATCCTTTTCTACCGAAACGAGTTTGAGGTCGAAATACCCCTCTTTAACGCCGTCGAATGAATAAACAAGATATGGTTTACCGATAAATGACTGATAAAATCTGTAGTTTTTAATTTCCTTGAATTCCGCCTCGTCACCGTTTTCGGTTATATTATAAGCGTAGGATTTGAAACATAGCCTGTGCGGAAACGCCGCCCAGCACGATACGTAAGCGCAAAACACGACGCACAGCGACACTACCGCAAGCGAAATATATTTAAGCGCGGAACTATTCCTTACGGAACGCTCTCCTTCGTCAGAAAGAAGTTTCCTTTTCCTTTTTTCGGCGCGGGTAAGTTTTTCCTTACGTTTTCCTTCGTTTTCTCCGTTTTCTCGTTTTGCGGAAGACCCCGCATTATCGTTCCCTTCATTGCTAAATTCTTCGGAATTGGCCGATAACGTGAGATTTAATGGGTTTTTGCGATCTTTTTTATCCCTTGCGGACAGGACGCAAAGTACTATCAGCCGAACGAACGAATATGCCCCCGAAGTAATGACGAACACTGTTCCGAAAACGGCAAGCACCCAATATTCGGTTAGATCGAACCCATAAAGACTAATAACTGTGAAGCGGTGGATAAGCGTGGCAAAATAAACGACCGCCGACACCGTACATAAACAGTACAATACGAGTTTCAATATCGTATTTTTTTTCATAAACTACCGTTTATAAAGGTAAAACAAAAAGCAAGCGCAATAAATTACGCCTGCCGTTCGGCCCTTTACGAGTTTCGGCCTTACTCTTTTTCGGAACCGTCGGAAACGACCTGAACACCGTCGTAATAGCCGCATTTCTTGCAAACTCTGTGAGCTTGCTTCATTTCGTGACACTGCGGACACTCTACAAGCGTAGGCATAGCCGCCTTATAGTTGTTGGCAAACCTTTTGTTGCCTCTCTGTTTGGAAACTTTTCCCTTTGGAACTGCCATTTTATCACACCTCTCTATTCGTTTTTACATTTCCATTCGCTTTCGTTAAGATTTACGCCGCAACCGACGCAGATTCCCTTACAGTTTTCTCTGCAGTATATCACCGACGGAGACGACGTTATCACCGTTTCCTCAACGGGAACGGTAAGATCGGCAAGCCCCGCCTTAATGGGAAATTCAGCGTCGGCCGCTTCGGAATACTCCGCGATAAATTCCTCGGATACCGCGGCGCGTGCCGGAGAAAGACATCTTGAACATTCGCCCGTGATAACGTATGAAACAACGCCGTTTACAAGAAGTTTTTTCCCTTTGAGTTCCGCTTTTCCGCTGACGGTTATTCCGTCGGGAATTTCAGCGCCTGGCAGAGAGAGAAGTTGCCTTTCGGTAATGCAAACGAAGGAAAACCGCGTTTCCGTTTCGCCGCGCTGTTTCAGTTTGTTTACGTCGATAATCATATCACCAATTAACGTAGCTTAAAAATTATATATTATTTTAAATAAATTGTCAACTTTTTACCGTGTAAATTTACAAATTTACATGCCGTTCGGTATATTTTGATACCGCTTCTTTCTGAGCGGGCGCAGCTTAACGCCCGCCGGAACGTAAATTTACTTTGAAAGTCTTGCCGTATCGCGAGCAATTACGAGTTCTTCGTTGGTTGGTATAACCAAAACCTTTACTTTTCCGCCGTTTGCGGTAATATCGTGAATTCCGCCTTTACGTATTTTATTTTCCGCCTTGTCTATCGCGATGCCGAGGAAACCGAGCCCGTCGGTAACTTTTTCGCGGATATATCCGTCGTTCTCGCCAATGCCGGCGGTGAAAACGAGACAGTCTATCCCGCCCATAGCGGCGGCGTAAGCGCCTACGTATTTTTTAGTTGCGTAGGCAAACATATCGAGAGCGAGCCGCGCCCTGTCGTTACCCTGTTCCATAGCGGCGGAAAGATCCCGGAAGTCGCTGGAAACACCGCTTATTCCCGCCATGCCGGACTTCTTGTTGAGATAACTTATCACTTCCGCGGTATTCATTCCCGTTTTGGTTTCGAGAAATTCGACTATCGCCGGATCCACGTCGCCCGATCTCGTTCCCATAGGAACGCCGGCAAGCGGAGTAAAGCCCATTGAAGTATCTACACATTTGCCGCCGTTTACCGCGGAAATCGACGAACCGTTACCGAGATGGCAGGTTACTATTTTAAGTTCGGACTTGGATTTGCCGAGATACTTCGCCGCCTCTTCGGAAACGAAAAGATGGCTGGAACCGTGAAAACCGTAACGGCGTATTTTATAGTTTTTGTACGCCTCGTAAGGAACGCCGTACATATAGGCGTAATCGGGCATGGTTGAATGGAATGCCGTATCGAAAACGGCTACCATAGGAGTATCGGGCATTATTGCCCTGCAAGCATTTATTCCCGTGATGTTGGCGGGTTGGTGAAGCGGGGCAAGTTCGGTGTTGGAGGCTATCGTTTCAAGTACTTCCGGCGTTATCAGCACGGAACAGTTGAAGTCTTCTCCGCTGTGTACCACTCTGTGCCCTACGGCGTCTATTTCCTTCATTGAAGAAATGGCGCCGTGCTCTTTATCTACGAGCGCTTCGAGAACGAGTTTCACGGCAACCTGATGATTTGGCATATCTTCTTCTATCAGAACTTCCTTACCGTTGGCTTTGTGCTTTAAGAAAGAACCTTCAAGACCTATCCTTTCGCATCCGCCTTTTGCTTCGGCCCGTTCGGTTTCCATATCTATAAGTTGGTATTTAAGAGAGGAGCTTCCTGCGTTTATAACGAGTATTTTCATATCGGTTCTCCTTATTTTTACCACTGAATTTGCGTTTGCAGCGCCGTTATCGCTATAGCCACGACTATATCTTCCGCCTTACAGCCCCTGGAAAGATCGTTTATAGGTTTGGCAAAGCCCTGGCAAAGCGGACCGACCGCCATAAATCCGCCGAGCCTTTCGGTAAGTTTATACGCTATATTTCCCGCGTCGAGATCGGGGAAAATAAGTACGTTGGCGTGCCCTGCGACGGAAGAACCCGGCGCTTTGGACTTTGCCACGGAAGGAACGATGGCGGCGTCTGCCTGCAATTCACCGTCGATATTTAGTTCGGGCGCTATTTCTTTAGCTTTTGCAAGAGCGGCGGAAACCTTATCCACGTCGGCATGCTTCGCGCTTCCCTTGGTGGAGTGAGAAAGCATTGCAAT
>JAGCZN010000023.1 GCA_017959995.1 Clostridia bacterium | reverse complement strand
TTCCGCCGAGAACGCTTGCGTTTTCACCGTTTACGAAACCGCTGTACTCTGCGCCGTTATTTGCGGGCGCTTCGCCGTAAGTTATCGTATTGGCAACGGCGGTTACCGTGAGCGTGGCGGGGGTTACGTTTACCGCCCAATTTTCCGTACGCGTATTATAGTTGTTAATATCGGCAGGCGTGAATATCGCTTCAAACGAATTCAAGCCGACGTTTCCTACGGAAAGCGAAGAATCCGTCCACGCCCAACCCGTACCGAGCGTTATAGCCGAAAGAACGGAGCCGTAAACCGCCGTTTTTTCAACGGGAGCGGTATATCCGGAACCCGCGGCGTTGTACGCGGCTTTGCTGACGGTGTACACGTGTTCAACGTAATCCTCGCCGCCGAAAGTATAGTTCGCATTCGTAACGGAAATTCTTACGGTATAAACGCCGGCGTTTTTAATTACGGAACCGTCCGTTCCGTTTTCGTTCGGAGTATAAGAAATAATTTCGGAGGAATAAACGATCCCGTCAGCCGCAACCGAGCCGCCGACGGAGTGGTTATTGTGTTCGTTTCCGTCGTAAACGAACGAGGTCTCTCCCCAATTTACGGTAAGTTCGCGCCTGTATATCGTTATTTCGGCGGTATAGGTCTCTCCGTCGGCCTCGGCGGAAACTACGTAAACGCCGGCATCTTTCACAGTAACGCCGTTGTTATAAGTTGCGTTATTATAAGTGTAGATTACGTTGGTTTTGCCTTTCAGAACGAAATTGAGATCCTCTCCGCTGTAAGTTACGGTGTATTTCGTAAAGTCGGCGTTCGGTTGCAGTTGCGCGCCGCCGGCTACGTTGTTTATAAACATAACGTTACCGCTTATGTGGAATTCACGGATAATGGGAGTTATTCCGAGATAGTTAGCAGTTTCGGAAAGTTCAAAACGGACGTTATAAGCGCCGATATCGCGTATCTGCGTGTAATCCGTGGTCCAGGCTCCGTCGGCGGCGGAAACGAGTTTATACGATACGGTAAGCGTTCCGTCTCCGGTTACAGCGTAGCCGTGAGCGGGCACGATAGGTTCGCCGTCGTATTCTTTAGTGAGATTTTCAACGACGTTGTTCGAAAGATCTACGGCGCCCTGCGCTTTGTTTATAGTGTAAACGCTGCGGCTGTTTTCATTATCTGTAAAGAAGAACGTTACGGCGTAGTTCGCGTTGGTCCACGCGTTGCCGGGAACGGTTATATAGTAAGTTCCGGCGTTTACGCCCGTAGTAGTTCCGTCGATACTCGTAACGGCCTTTTCAACGGTTATACCGAGATCGTCGCCCGGGACTACCGTTCCTTCGGTTACCGCGTAGGTAGGCGCAACGTAAACGTCGCCGTAGGTGATCGTCTTATCCCCTACGGATACCGTTACGGAACGGGGATTTACCGTAAACGTACCGTCGGTAGCGGTTACGGCGTAGTTTTGCGAATCCGTATAGGAAACGTGAATTACGTAGCTTCCCACGGCGGCAGAGACGTTCAATATCTCAAGCGACGCGTTTATTTCGTCCCTCGTAACGTCTGCGCCGGGTCTGTTAAGCGTTTGTATGTTGAAATAAGCGGGACCGTAATCCGCTTCCGGAGAAGAACCGTCGTACGTTTTTTGACGGTTGGAAACGGTAACCGTCACAAGGCATTTTTCTATTGTAAACGTGCCGTCGGTAGCGGTTACGGCGTAGTTTTGCGAATCCGTATAAGAAGCGTGAATTACGTAAATTCCCACGTCGGCGGAGACGTTTTCAATCTCAAGCGCCAATGCGATGTCGGAAGCGGTAGCGGGAGAAGTTCTGTTTACGGTGTTAAGCGTTACGTATTGCCCGTTTACTTCGACGAAAGGATCGTTGCCATCGTAAACCTTGGATTGATTTTTAACGGTAACTTCAACTTCGCATTTGTTTATAGTGTAAACGCTGCAGTTGTTTTCGTTATCGGTAAAGAAGAACGTTACGGCGTAGTTCGCGTTAGCCCACGCGTTGCCGGGAACGGTTATATAATAAGTTCCGGCGTTCCGTTCTGCCGTAGTATCGGCAAGCGTTATGCCGAGGTCGTCGCCCTGGACTACCGTTCCGTCCGTTACCGTGTAGGTAGGCGCAACGTAAGCGTCGCCGTAAGTTATGGTAACGTCGTTCACCTCTACGCCTACGGGACGAGCCGAAACGGTATAAACGCTGCGGCCCGTTTGCGTATAATTTATTCTTATATCGTAATTTTCGGCGTAGTGCGAAGGATAAACCGCAACTATATCGTAAGCGCCGGCATTCTTCGTCGCACCTTCTATAACGAGTTCGAGTTCTATTTCTTCTTTGGTTATCGTCGCCGCGCCGTTGCCCGCGGTTATGGCGAAATATTCTTCCTCGTAGGAAACGGCGGGTACGGCTCCGTCGTAAACTTTTCCGTTGTCGTAAACGCTTACGTTGACGATACGGCGTTCGATTACGTAATTACTGTAAACGGTTGCCGTTGCGGTGTAATCGACCGTTATATCGTAGTTTGCGGAATCGGTATAAGCGGCAACGAGATCGTATCTGCCCGCATCGGCCGAATTGCCCGCCGACAGAGTTAAACTTATTTCCTCTTTCGTTACGGGCGCGCCGTTGAGATTTTCCACCGCGAGATATCCGGCGGCGTAGGATATAGAGGGAACGTTACCGTCGTAAACTTTCTGCTGGTCGGCAACCGTTACTCTCACCCGATGTTTTTCTACGGTGTAAACGCTGTTACCGTTTGCGGTATAAACGACCGTAACGACGTAATTTCCGTTACCGTTATGCGACGCGGTTATCGGGTATTCCCCCGCGTCGGCGGAAGCGCCGGCCACGGTAAGCGCCAACGCTATATCGGAAGCGGTGGACGTCAATCCGTTTTCTATATCGTAATTAGCGGATATATCGGAGTTTTTGGGAGCGGTTTTATCGTAAACCTTTACGTAATCGAAAATATTTACGGTAACGGGGCGCGCGGTTACGTTTACGGTCGCGGTCATCTGCGCGGGCACGTTGTAGTTCGGCGAAGAAACGGTAAAAGTCGCCACGGCGGTGACCTGCCCCTTATTCGTTGCGTAATTGTTGGAATAGCTAACGGTAGGTTTGCTTCCGTCAAGCCCGATAACGTTTTCAAATTCAGGCGAAAGCGTTACGGTGTGGGTAGTTCCGTCGTAAACGCGTTCAACGCTTTCGAACTCAACCGCAGACATATCGTAACTTATCTTCATTACTTTGAACGACGAATTTACGGTTACGATGTCGTAATTGGCGTTCACGCCGCCGTCACCTGCGGTTACGGTTACGGTATAACCCGCTTCGTTTGCGGTCGAATCGCTGCACGCGCCGGAATTCAGCGCGATATCAAGAACTTCGCCGTAAATATCGGAAGCGCCGGAAGAAGTTTGAACGAGGGAACTTATCTGGCCGTGTCCGTAATAGACGGTGTAGGTAAGCTCGCTTGCGGAAACAACGGTATTATCGTAATTTTTGGATTTTGCGTCGGCAACTACCGTAACGGGAGCCTTGGTTATCGTAAAGGTTTTTTCCGTTACTGCGTCGGGCAAAATTTCGTAATTCAAAGCGGCTGCCTCGGTGAGAAGCGCGCGCGCGGTGTACGTTCCCACGTTTTTATAGGACGCGAAAACCTCGCCGCCGCCGGCGTTTATAACGGTGAGAACGGTTTCGTTGTAAGAGGCGGAAGGCGTTGCGCGAAGCGTGTAGTTTGCGTTATTGTATACGGTGGTAAAACCGTCTCTCGCGGAATCTTCTTCAAAGAATTGCCACGAAACCGTTATTCCTTTTTTGGAAATGCAGAAATCTTTTGTGACAACGGCGGGAAGCGCGTAATTGACGTTTTCCCCTTCCCTTTTGATCACGGATAAAATCGTAGCCGTATAGTTGCCCGCATTTACCTTTGCCCCGTCGAGTTGCGGATAATAATCACCTTCGTCACGCGGGAGGAGATTGGTTATGGTTGCGGCGGGAATGTGTTCGGTACCGTCGTAAACGAACGAATCGTCGGTCCACTCTATTTCCGCAACGCGTTGATTTATCTTAAGCCATACCGTATATTCTTCGACCGAGAAATTTTCGTTTTCGCAATCGTACTTATAAGCGACGATATCGCCGTAATTTTTGTATGAAGCCACTCCGCCGGACAGGTAAACGTCGTAGCCGCTTACGTCGGAAAGAGTTATCGACTGACTTGAGAAATCCGTAGCCGCTTCGGCGGATAAAACTCCGTCAACGTAAAATTCAACGGGGGCGGCGGTGTAACCGTTTACGCCGTATTCGGCCACGGCCCTTACCGTAACGCTTATTCCTTTTTGAGATATATCGAAAATTCTCGTAAGTCCAACGGAAGGCAAAACGTAGTTATCGTTACCGAGAGCGGTAACTTCGGCCTCGTGCCGGCCGGCGTTGATAAATTCGGTAACGGTAAGAGCGCACGTATCGCCCGCAACGAGATTCGTTGCCGTTGCCGTGGGCGCCTGGGGCAGACCGTTGTAAACGAACGTTCCGTCAGCCCAGGAAATACCGATCTCTCTCTTTTTTACGTCGAAAGACCGCGTATGGTCTTCGGGGAGTACGTAATTCGGGTTGCTTAATGCCGTTGCAGTGGCAACGTAGCCGTTACCGGCATTTTTCCGCGCGCCCGAAACGGTTATAACGCATTGATCGCCGCTTTCAAGATTCGTTGCCGTTGCCGTGGGCAAGTGATACGTTCCGTCGTATACGTAGTTACCGACCGTCCATTCAATGACTACGGGTTTTTTATTTATTACGAAAGCTTTTGTGCCTACCGTGCCGCTTGCGAACGCGTAATTCCTTGCGGAAACACCCGATACGTAAAGCGTTGAGATATAATTGCCCGCGGATGTGAACGAACTTACTTTCACCTCGCAATCGTCGCCGGTAATTATTCCGGCTACGGCGATCGACGGAGCCTGAGGTCCGCCGTTATATTCGAATTCCGTTTCCGTTCCCCATTCTACGCTTACGACCTTTTTAACGATGGCGAAAACGCTTGCCTCTCCTTTGGTGTAAATAAACGACACCGAATAATTATCGTTCGACCATTCGCCCGTAAGCGCGTACGAGCCCACGTCTTTTCCGGGAACTTTAACAAGACTTAAACCGAGTTCCGCGGCGGTCAAGGAAAGATTGCCCGCCCCGTCCGTTACGGTTACGTATTCTTCAACCGGTATTTCGGGTTCGGCGGCGGAATACACGGCGCTTTGGTTTAGTACGATTACGGTTACGGGCCTTGCGGAAACGTTGACCGAAAGTTGCAAATTAGCCGTTTTGTAATTTTCGTTTGCGGAAGCGAAAAGCGCGGAATGCGTTCCCGCGCCCAAAGAGGACAGAACGGCCGTTCCGTCCGCCCAGGTCCACCCGTTCGGAAGGGAAACTTCGGCAAGAACGTTTCCGTAATACGCCGAAAGTTCGGGCGTGCCCGACGCAACGTATTCCGGAGCTTCGGTATATTCCGCCTTTAATATCGTGTAAGTATTGCCGACTACGCCGTCGGTAAAGAAGTTTCCGCTTCCCAAATAACCGGTTATAGCGTATTCTCCGGCGGCGTTACCCTCTTCTCTCGCCAGAACGAGTTCCGTTTCATCGGCGGATATTTCCAGACTGCCGACGGCATCGGTAACGGTAGCCGTCAACGAAACTTCGCCGTGGCCGTAAACAACCGTTTTGGGATCTACGGAAACGTTTACTTTTCTCGGCGAAACCACGTATTCCACCGTCTGTTTTTCGTTGGAGGCGGGATCGAGTATCCTGAACCCATCGGCACACACGTCAACCGAGTAATTTCCGGCGGAAACGGCGTCGTTACCCGAAAAAGACAATACCGCGCCGGGCGCTCCGTATTCCACGGAAGCCGTTTCGGTAATATGGTTATTTCTGTCATATACGAATCCGTCGTTTACGGATAGTTTTACGTAATTTTCGCGCACGAAAACGACGGAGAGAAAATCTTCGTGGTTTTTATCCGAAGCCACTATTTCAACCGTTTCGAGTTCACCGTCGCCTAACGCCGCAAGTACGGCGTCAACGGTATTTTCCGTAAGGATCGCGCCGTTGACGAGAGTGCGGTAATAAACGCCCACGGGAATAAAATACGCGCTGTTTTTCCAGAATTTTGCGCTGTATATCCCGTCAAGGGCATAAGAGAGCCCGTCGGAAACGCCGTTACCTAAATCTATAAGCGAGGCGTAATCGGCGGTATAATCGTACACGGAGCCCTCGGCCTCGTCGTAATTTCGAACCGTAACGAAATCGCCCGCAACCGAAGCTATTCCGGCTTTAATATCCGCGTGCAGATTGCGGCGGTTCACTACGGAAGCGATAACCTCGTCGATAAAGCGGTAGGCGTCCGTTTTTCCTTTAAGATAATAGTTTTTATAAATTTTTTCGAAGAGATTTTCAACGTTATACGAATCGGCGTAAATATATTCGGTATGCCCGTTGACCGAATATTCCACCACGGGGCGGGCGGCGATACTTCTGTCGTAGTTCCTGTTCTGTACGGATATGGCGGAATATGCGGCAACGTATTGCTTAAGTATAAGTTCTTCTTTATCCGTAACGGATTCTTCCTCAAAAGAACAGTAAACGGTATGGCCCGATTTGTAAGTGTGACCGCCTACGAAATTTTCGGGATCGGCCTGCGCGTCGGAAGCTATAACGAACGCCGTGCCGAAACGTATATCGGACGCGCCGTCGGGAAGGAACGCAGCTATTTCGCTGCCGCTGCCGAGCGGCTGCAAAAACCTGAGACCGCCTTCTTCGGAAAACCATACGTCCGACGTCGCGCCGGCCGCGTCGTAGGGAAACACGCCGGAAAGCGGTGCGTCGATTGCATATCCGTTATCGGAATAATAAGGATCGTCCCATCCTTCCGACAGAACGGCGGGCTCAACCTCGCCGGGCTGGTTGCTTTTATTTCCGTTGATAGTGCACGCACCCAACGAAACCGTCATTATTGCCAATAAAATAAATATCAATTTTTTCATAGTACTTTTCCGCGTCCGCACTCATACGGACTTTTATCCACGATGAATTTTCGTATTTACGAACAAATAGCTCCGTTGTTTTTTTTCGGTTATGCGCCGGAACGGAGAAACGTTCTACCACGGAACGTTCATTGCATTCTCATAAAAGTTCACAATAAATACACAATTATTATATTATATATATTTAAGATTTGCAAGCAAAAAAGACGGCTTTTATCATTTTTTACAAAAAATAACTATCATTTTTACAAAAATAACAAACAAAAAACCGTAAAACGCCGCCGACTTTATTGGCGCCGTTAAAAAAATAAGCGGAATATTTATTGCCGTATCAAGCGCATATCCGCATGTTTGCGGGCGGATATGCGCATACGAAGCGTTAAAGCGAATTTATCTTTTCTTATCACAAAAGAATACACAACACGCCGCCCTTGCCCTCGTTGACGATCCGCGTGACGGTTTTACGCATTTTACCTTGCGCCTGTTTGGGCATCGCCTCGAGCTTGCCCGCTATGCTTTCGCGCACGAGCATGGAAAGCGGTTTGCCGAACATGTTTGTTTCCCAAATTCCGTTCGGATTATTTTCAAACTCCGCAAGAAGGTATTTTACAAGATCTTCGCCCTGTTGTTCGGAGGCCACGCTCGGATTTACCTCCGCCTCGACATCCACTTTCATTATGTGAAGACTCGGCGCTTGCGCTTTTAACCTTACGCCGTATCTGCCGCCCTGCTTAATTACTTCCGGTTCGTTAAGCGTCATTTCGTCGGCTGAGGGAGCAACTACGCCGTAACCCGTTTCCTGCGCGTCAAAAAGAGCCTGTTTAAGTTTGTTATAGGCGGCTTTCGCATCTTTTAAGCCCCGCACGTACGACATCAGAGCATACTCGTCACAAACGGTTTCCCCGCACTCGTCGCTCAAAACGGCAAAGAACAGTTCGGGCTTTGCGGTTACGGAATAACTCACTTCACCCGTAGCGAGCGACGCTTTGACCTCGCCCGGGGGATTGAGCGAATTGCTTCCCGCAAACGCGTTTTCCATAATGACGTAATCACGCATTTTTATCATTTTTTGCGCGTTTTCGGCCACTTCTTTCAAAATATCCGAAATTATCGGGTGCGACGCAGGCAAAGATTGCATCCACTTCGGCAGCTCGATATCCACACCCGAAAGCGGGAATTCGAAAAGCACGGCTTCGATTACGGAGTTAATTTCCGCATCGTCCATTTCCTTTACGTTCATGGGAAGAACGGGTGCGGAATATTTTTCCGTGAGGGAAACGGCAAGTTTCCGCGTTTCTTTTCCGGAAGGATCGGCGGAATTAAGCACCACGACAAACGGTTTATTTATCGATTTAAGTTCCTTTACCACCCTTTCTTCCGCCCTGACGTAACCCGCGCGCGGTATTTCACCGACGGTTCCGTCGGTAGTTACGAGCACGCCAATAGTGGAATGTTCTTTTATAACTTTTTCCGTTCCCATCGTAGCCGCTTTTTCAAAGGGCATTTCTTCATCCGACCACGGTGTTTTAACCATTCTCGGGTTGCCTTCTTCTTCGTGCCCGACGGCGCCTTCAACGAGATAACCGACGCAGTCGATAAGGCGTACTTTGGCTGTTATTTTCCCGAATTGAACGCTTACCGCGTTTGCGGGTACGAATTTGGGCTCGGTGGTCATAATCGTTTTGCCGACCGCGGATTGCGGTAATTCGTCGGTTGCGATCTGCTTTTTGTTTTTTCCCTGAATGCCGGGAATAACCGCCTTTTCCATAAACCTGGAAACGAACGTGGATTTTCCCGTTCTGACGGGACCGACCACGCCGATGAATATTTCACCGCCCGTCCGCTCGGCCACGTCATTATAAATATCGTAATTCTGCATTAAAAAACCTCCCGCCATTTACTATACAGTAAATATATGAGAGGCCGCCGTTTTTTATGACTTTTTACGACGCGTGGATCACGGGCTTTGAGTTTCGTCGGTACTTTCGGAATTTTCCCGGGAGGAAGGAGCTTCCGTTTTCTTTTTTTTAGCGCGCTCGCTTTTTTTTCTGTCTTTGTATTTTCTGATCATTGCCGACCAGCTGGTCTGATGCTCTTCACCGGTAAGAAGCCGCTTTATGTTCATACGGTGCGCCACCCAGGTGAGAACGCATATCCCTATTACGAAAACGACCGAAGCGAGAAGCATAAAAAGCATCGCGCCGTTCTGCGCCGGTACGAATCCGCTGCCTCTGACATATATATATCTGCCGTAAAAAATGATTTCCGCCGCTATTGCGGGCGGCGTTACGGCTATTAACGAACCCATTGACCCCATACTCGTAATAAGTATAAAAGCCAACCCGCACAGTCCGCTGATCACGCCGACGAGAGGGTTTGCCACCACGAAAATACCTATGGTGGTAGCAATGCCTTTTCCGCCTCTGAACTTAAGATAAACGGGAAAAATATGCCCTAAAACAGCAAAAAATCCGCACATGTACTTAGTCATATCGGATATTACGAAGGTAGTTCCTTCAAGCAGATCGCCGCGGAAAACCACCCATCCGATAAACGTGGGAACGCCGCCTTTAAGCATATCCAGCAAAAGTATCGCCACGCCCGTTTTAAGCCCGAAGTTACGGCTCATATTCATCATGCCAGGATTGCCGCTGCCGACGCTTCTTATGTCCCTGCCCTTTCTTCTGGATATGATTATCGAAAAATTTATACTTCCGATAAGATACGATCCGACCGCCATGATAAGAAGTATCCACCAAATTTCGGAAATGCCCATTTACAGATCCTCCTTATCCTTTTTCCTCACGAACAATCTTATCGGCGTGCCGGAAAAATCGAAAGCGCTTCTAAGGCTGTTTTCAAGAAAACGTTTGTACGAAAAATGCATAAGTTCGTCGTCGTTCACGAAAAAAACAAACGTAGGCGGGCAAATTCCGTCCTGCACGCAGTAATATATTTTCAGTCTCCTGCCGTTTTTCGTAGGCGGCTCGGTAGTGCGAACGCAATCGGAAACGAGATCGTTAAGCGTTCCGGTGGTAACGCGGAAACGGGAATGTTCAAGTACTTCGTCCGCCAATGCGAAGATCTTTTCTACGCGTTTGCCCGTTTTTGCGGACACGTATACCGATTTGAAATAATCCATAAACGCAAGATCCGCTTTCAACTTGTCGTTGAACTTGTTTACGGTGTTAGTGTCCTTTTCTATAAGATCCCACTTATTCATTATTATGACCGTGGGCTTGCCCTGTTCGTGCGCGTAACCGCAGATCTTAACGTCCTGTTCGGTAACTCCCTGCTCGGCGTCGATAACGCACAGAACAACGTCGGCCCGCCTTATCGAAGCGAGCGCGCGGATAACGCTGTAATACTCTACGTTTTCTTCAACGCTGCGCTTTCTGCGGATACCGGCCGTATCTATTACGGTGTATTTTTTTCCGCCGTATTCCACGGGCGTATCGATTGAATCACGCGTGGTTCCGGCAATATCGGAAACTATAGTACGTTCAAAGCCGAGAAGTTTGTTGGTAAGGCTGGATTTGCCCGCGTTAGGCTTACCCACTATCGCTATCTTAACCGTTTCGTCGTCGTCCGCTGCGGCTTCATCTTCGTTGAAATACGAACAGACTTCGTCGAGAAGGTCTCCGAGCCCTTGCGACTGTTCAGCCGAAATGCCGAAAGGTTCGCCGAGTCCGAGAGAATAAAATTCGGAAAGCTTTACGGGATCGTAATTATCGAGCTTGTTCACCGCAAGAACGACGGGTTTGTGGGAATGCCGCAAAAGGTCCGCCACGTCGTAATCCGACGTTGTAAGTCCGCTTTTCGCGTCAACCATAAATACGATAACGTCCGCCGTTTCTATGGCGACGTCCGCCTGCCTTCTGATATGCGCCCACATCTCGTCTTC
>JAGCZN010000003.1 GCA_017959995.1 Clostridia bacterium | reverse complement strand
TTTATTGTTTTCTTTTCGCAACGGCGCACGCGCCCGCAAGAAGAACTATCGCTGCCAAAGCGGAGCCGAAGCCCGAAGCTGCCGAGCCGCCGCAACCGCCGCTTTCCTGCTTGGCGGGAGACGCCTTTACGTTTACTTTAACGTTTACGAATCCGCCGTCCGTAGTGAGTTTGAAGGTGCGTTCGCCGCTGGCGCAAGTCATTAAAAATTCTTTGCTGATGGTGAAGTTGCCATCCTCGTCGATAGTGTAATCGGAAGTGGTAATATCGGAGCCCGTAACCGAAGTGAGGTAAGCGCCGTGCAGATCCACCTTAAACGAAACGTCCGCGGGAGCATCCTTGTTGAACGTTGCGGTTCCCTCTCCTTTCACTTCGGGCGCGGAAGGAGTTGTATCGTCAACGTGAATGGTAACCGTTACGGGTTCGCCTACGCCGCTTGAAACGGTGAATACGTGATCGCCTTTGCCCACGGCCATCAGGTACGATCTGAATATAGTGAGAGTCGTGCCGCTGAAGCTGTACGCGTCGGAAGTTATATTGCTGCCGCTTATCGTTATATCAAGCCCGTCGGAATCGATAACGAAAGTAACGTTGGCGGTGTCGGTATAAATATCGTAATTCTTTTCAGCCTCTCCCGTGACAGAAATAGTTTTCGGAAGGATTATAACCGTATCGTAATCCACTTCGGAATCATCGAAAATATAGTTGATTGCAAATTGATCGACAACTGCGGTAGCGGTGTTTTCGATAAGGATCACGTAATAGAAGTTTGCGCTTGTAAGGCTTGAAACGAGATCGTAATCGGCCAAACGCCCCGCTTCCGTTTCTCTTTCGAAAATATCTTTCAAAGTTATCTTATACAGACCGGCTTCCTTTATATCGAGCAATCCGTTTACGCCTACGTCCCTTCCTATTCCGTTCGGATTCTGTACTACTATCTGAGTGTATATCTTCGAATTTTCGTTATTCCCTTCAAAGGAACGAACGCTGAACGACATTTCGATATTTTCGGGTTTTGTGAAATCCACTCCTTGTACGGGCGTCGTCCAGGCGCGGAAACCGGCATAATCGCCGCCTACCTGAGATAATTTTACGCCTAGTACGTTACCGTCAATATCGGTTTCGATCTGCGCCACGGAAAAAGCGTTGTCCGTAGGAGCCGCGGCTATATCCTGAATACTCGGATAGCAAATTTTATATTCGTCGTTTACAATGTGAACCTGCGTTTCGGCAACCGCGTTTTCATCCGTATTCGTCGTGTCGAATTCAACGCGGACCTTAGTTAAACCGTTTGCGAATTTCGTGGTGTCGATACTGAATGCGGGAACGTACGCGTCCTCGTATACCTTGTGTTCACCAACGTAAACTATCATCTTTTCAAGAACGTCGGTATCGTCGTTTACCTGCTTTTCAACCTGGAAGAGCAAGCCGTTTTTAGCCTGAGAATTATATGCGGGAGTGGTTATAACGGGCATTATGGGGCTTTCGGAAACGGTTACTTCGAACGAAGCCGTTTTTGCCGTATCGTCAGCGCCGGTTACCGTTTTACCGATTACGGTTACCGTTACGGTTACCGTACCGGCCTTCAGGAATTTGGTTGCGCCGGTTTCCGCGTCTATCGTTGCTACGGAAGGATCCGAAACCGACCATACCACGGAGGGAGACGTGGCGTCTGCCGGGGTAACGTTCACGTTGAAATTATATATTCCCCCTGCCGAAGCGGAACTTATGCCGTTGGTTATTTCAACCGCCGTTACGGGAACGGGAGTGGTATCGGTAATCTCTACGCATACGAGCGCGTAGCCGTAAACGTTTTCGATTCTGAAATACTTCTTGCCTACCGAAAGGGCGTTCAAGTAGTTAAGACTTACGGTTGCGGTTTCGTTTTCTCCGTTCCCTTCGGAAAGAGTGTAATAGGAAGCCGAGATCGCCGTATCCCCTTCAACCGAAGTAACGCCGTCTGCCTCATACGGACCGGATATTGCCGAAAGAGCGAAACCGTTCGTATTTACGTTGAAAGTTACGTCCGCTTCCTGCGTGAACTTATCTATAGCCTTTTCCGCAACGTCAATCTTCGGCGCGCCGGCTATTACCGCCATGGGAACGGGCGAATAACTCGCTATCGTTACGTATTCGATTTTAACCGTGGCTCCGCTATCGGACATGATCATAATATCAATCGCCGTATTGCCGCAAATTTGCGCGCGGTTACTTTCCGCCCCCGCTACGCCGCGAAGGTCTATTCCGTCGAATTCGTTGGTATCACCGTTATAGTCGGTAAAAGCCCAGTCGAAATTCCCCTCGGTCATAGGATCGCCTTCCGTGGAAACGGAATTCGGAATGCGGAAACGAACCCTGCGCACCGTGCCGCTCGCGTTGCTCTCGTAAAATTTGCCGCCCACTTCGATCGTGTTCAAAGCATCGGCAGTGCCGAAATCAACGGTGAGAACGCCGGGATCCGCTATGTTGCAGTTCGTTATGGTCGCGTATTCTCCGTTGTCACTGACCGTTACCGTGCTTGCGTTAAGCCATTCGAACCCGGCCATCATTTCGGGCGTGATCACCTGAACGGGATCGGTTACGCCGTCGCCGCCTTCGTTGGATATCGTAACCGCTTTCGTTGCGGATACGCTGCCCGCGGTCGTTTTATACACAGCTTTGATAACGCGGTCCGTACCGTTTTTAAGGCGGGTGGTATCAAGGTCGATAGAAGTTGCGAAAGGCCCTCTGTAAACGCGGTTAAAATCCACGTAAATTTCCAAAGGGTTACTCGCCGCTTCTTCTTCGCCTTCGCCGAGAACTTTGGAAAGCCGCAGTTTTGCGATACCCGTAAGCGTATCTTCCGCGGAAACGGTAACCGTGGTTTGCGCGGCTTCGGCGTCAACGGGTTTAACGCCCAGCAGTACGCCCACGCTCGTAAGTGACAACGTCAACGCAAACGCTATTGCTATTGCCACAAGTTTTTTTGTGCTTGCTTTCATCATTTTTACCTCCTGAAATTGATTTGTTTTATTATCAATTGAGTTTGTACGTAAGCTCTTTACCGCCGCCGGCCGTAATATCAGTAAGCGCAAAGGAAGCCGGTAACGCATCTCTGTACACTATTTTGAGTTCCGAGAAAACGACGTATGCGTTTTCATCGCCGCTCGGCCGGATACTGTACTGAATTCTGTGTTTGCCGGTAAGCGGTTTTTCTCCGTTGTATTTTACTATTTCCTCATTTATCAGATAATTTTGCGTTCCCTTTCCGTTAAGCCCCGACAGAACGTATTTGGTGGCGGCCGTAGGCAGATCCGGACACCTTATCCGAATTTCCGCGGAATAATTATAATCGGCAACCGTAAAGTACAGCATGGGATCGCGGTCGAAGTCAATTTCTACCGCCTCGCCTAAAACGTATCCGCCCGCGCCCGTTATTTTCACGCCGTTTTCGGTTTTTTCGATATCGGCCGAATGTGTTTCGAATATTGCCGCTATGCGGTCGGCCGAAGGCGCGTACGCTACGTTCTGCGCGGATACCGGATTGCACGCGTTTATAGTTATAGCCGAGCGGTCGGTCCGGTTATCTTCCGTTTTCACAAAAACTTCTATTCTGTAATTGGCGTTCGGAAGGGTTGACGTATCTATCGCAAAAGACGTAAGCGGCTCTCCGCTATACGCCTTGCTGCCGTTTACCGTAACCTCAAAATCCTTTACGGAAGAATACGCGCCGAGAGAAACGTTGAACCGCACCTTACCCGATACGTTTTCTTTCTGAACGTTTTTTTCCGTAGTCAACGATACGGAAGGATTTAGTTTTACAAGGGTTTTTCCGCCCGCCTGAACGGCGTTGCCCTTCTTTACTATTACTTGCGTGGCGGGAATTAACGTTACCACGCGCGCGCTTTCCGCGGGGATACGGATCTTCACGTCGCCCGTAAACGTTTTCGTAACGTATTCGCAACGCACGGTATCGAAAATACGGCTCGCGCTGCCGGCGGATACGGTGATTTCTTTTTCTTCACCGTAGGGATTATAATATAGATACGAAGGATAAGTTTTATCGCCGAAACTGTCGGTTTTATTCAGGTCTACGCGCAGGATCTGCGGAACGTCGGTTTTTTCTATCAAACCGCCGAACATACCTGCGTGAACCCCTCCGTAAATGCCGTAGTCCGTTTGCCCCCATCCGTAAACGGAAGGATCGCCGCTTACGTAAGGAGTTTTTCCGTTGTAACGCATACGCGCCCCCTCGTAGGGAATAACGCCCTCGGGATCGGCGTGAAAAGCGCCGCCCATGCTTTGATTTTCCGCGGGCACTTCGCCGGGGAAGAATATGCGGGCGTTGTTAGCGGCGTTCAAAAACCATTTGCCTATATCGGCGGCAAAACGCGGATCGTATTTGGCTATCGGCGCAAGCACGCTTCCCAAGCGGAACGTATTCATGGCAAAGGCGTAACTTACGTTTTCGTTGGTGACGCCGAAAAGACCGTTAAAACTGTATTTCCCCGTGTTGGGATCTACTATTACTCCCCAATTCGGGCGAACGGCGCTGTCCGCATCGAAAATATAATTCAAAAGTTTTTCCAAATCGTATTGCTTGTCGAAATAGAAATTCATTATCGCCGCCATAAGCGGATTGAAATCCTGCACCACTTCGTAATAGCCGTTTGAAACGGATTGTTCAAGGTTATCCATGCAAAATTCCATCGCTCTTAAATATTCGGTTCTTTTACTTTCATCTTTTGCAATACGGTACGCGCAATACAGAACGTACGCTATTCCGCCCTGTGAAGGCTCGGCCCAACTTCTGCCGGAAGCGTCCGTATACGAAGGCTGCATAGAAGAAAACCTGAACGATTGAAAATCGAAACTTACGTTTTCCCCCGTAGCGTCCTTAAAATACGGCAAAGCCTGCAACCAGCGGTCCGCGCCTTTTATCATCTGTTCGCGTAAAGCGGCTTCGCCGGGATATTCCGCCGCTATCTGAGAATACAGAATTTGCGGGTATAATTCATACCAGAACGATTGCCCCGTTGCCGAGTTCGGGCGGTTAAGCACCAACCCTTCCGCCCCTACGTAGTCGTCCGCTATCATATTTATAAGGTCGTATCCCTGTTGGGAAGACTTATCGATGCCCGACCAGGTGGAAGATAACAAGCTGGATAAAACCGTTATGCCTTCCTGCCCGCCCGGATACCAGGTTCCGCCGCCGCTACCGTCTATATGTCCGACGTAAGAAGGAAGACCGAACGTGCGCCCGCTTTTGGAATTTTGCGTTACGTCGTCCCAATACCCTATGGGAACGAAGGTATTTTCATTCATGGCGACGTAATCGGGATTTTTCAGAAAATCGTAAAGAATCGCGTCTTGTTTTTGCGCGATTTTTTTATAATCCGTATATTTATAATCCGATTGAACGGACGGCATGCGTGAAACCGCCCTGATATTTTTACTGCCGAAAGCGGTTTGCCCCGCTATATAAACTTCGTTTTCACCGGCAGTTGAAGAACCGTTTTTTCCGTTTTTATCGTTCAAAGCGCAACCCATGCAACAAACCGCCAATATAAAACTTAAAATAAACGCGCCCGATCTTGCTGGCATAATAAACTTTTTTCCGTTATTCCGCATTGATTTTATAAGTTCCCCCGCTTTTTCCACTAAATTATAACATTATGTTTCAATCATATCAATACTTTTTCGTTTTTTACGTAAAAAATGCCAGTTATCATTATTTTTACGGGATGTTTTTGTATCTTACTCTTTTTTTGTTACGTAAAAAATTGACACGTTCGTTCATATAGATTATAATACTTATGAGGATAAAAACTTTCGGGGAATAAAAAATGAAAGTTACCATGAAACAGATAGCCGATAAAGTGGGCGTTTCTACGGTTGCGGTACACCGCGCCATCACCGGAAAGCCCGGCCTTTCGGATTCTATGAATAAAAAAATACTGTCCGCGGCGGAAGAGCTGGGATACGTTTATAATACGAAAAGGCTTATAAAATCCCGCGAATTTTTATTTTTGACCAAAAGAATATACTTTTTGCGTGAAAACGAGGAATTTTATTCCTCTATATACTATAATCTGAAAAATCTTTGCGATAACAGCGGAGCAAAACTTACGTTGCACTTTTTCGAAAGTGAAGAGGAAAAATCGTTACTGGAAAATCTGATTTTATCGAAAAATAAAATTTCGGGAGTTTTCGTTGCCGGCCAATTCACGATAAAAGATCTGATAAAACTTTCCAAGTTGCCTTTGCCGATAGTTATAATCGACTTTTATTCCCCCATAGTGCCATTGAATTACATATATTTGTCTTCTTATGAAGACGCTTACAGGCTAACTTATTACGCCATATCCCACGGGCACAAACGCATAGGCTATATCAGCGCGGCAAAAACGGATTTATCCCTTACGGACCGTTTTTACGGAATAAGAAAAGCGCTTGCCGATTTTCAGCTTCCTTACAAAAAAGAGTGGTTTTTGAAAGAAAAAGACGAGGCAAGCAATATTTTATCTACGCCTTTACCCGCCGAATTGCCGTCTGTGTTTATTTGTCATTGTGATTTAACGGCGAAAAACCTGATCACAACCTTACAATGGCAAAAAATACGCGTACCGCAGGATATTTCGGTTTTAAGTTTCGATAACAACAAAGTCGCTTTGGAATGTACGCCGCAAATAACGTCGCTCGGCGTAAACAAATCGGATTTCGCAAACTCGGCAATATCGCTTATGCAAGAAAAACTTAAAACCCCCGGCGAACCGAAAAAAATTTTGTTGCAGGCAAGGTTGTTTGAAAGAGAATCGTTCATGCCTTTCAAAAAATGATTCCGATCGATCGGATTTCAAATTTCCCTTAATCCGATCTTTTATGCGAAAGAGCGCGCAAACGTACCGAAATCAAGGTAAGAAGGTACGAACGTAACGTCTGTCGCCGCTTCGGAAAACCTTTTTTACGACAAATGAAAAAAGAGCGACAGAATCATATCCTGCCGCTCATGAAACTATTTGAGATAAAAAGTAAATCCGAACCACTCACTCGTTACAAGCATTTGGTTCGGATTATACTGACTTGGTGCGGATAACAGGAGTTGAAGCATCCGACGTAAAAATTTCAACATCACAAAAACGCTTGGTTTTATAAGTAATTTTTGAATTTCGAGTCAGATTTTCGCACGTTTTTGTCCCGTTTTTCTCACCCTTTGGGGCAATCTGCACAACCGTTTTCAGGTCAAAATTTCACTTCGTATTACGATACTTACAATCGAAAAAAATCCGCGCTTCCCGTTGTTGATCAGATCGTTTTCCGGATATAGTAGGTC
>JAGCZN010000002.1 GCA_017959995.1 Clostridia bacterium | reverse complement strand
TCCGCGCGCTTTTCGGAAAGTAGTCCGTTGAGTTCTTCTATCTTACTGCCGGCCGCGCGTATTTCGGTAAGCCGTTCGATAAGATCGTCGGCGTCGGTTTCACCTGCGGATAAGGCGGCTATTTTTTCCGAAACGTACGCTATGCGAAGATCTATTTCCTTTACCAGTTCGCCGTAAATTCTCTCGCCCGCCCACATTTCGGCGGCCGAACGCTTCGAACGAAAATAGTTGAGTTCGTCGGACAGTTCCCTTCCCGCGGCGGTCGCACCGACTTCCAGAAGAAGCTTTTCAAATTTTTCCGAAGGGTTGCCGAAAGCGGCTATCTGCTCGGATAAACGCCTTATTTCGCGCGTTAAACGCTCATTTTCAATATTGCACTTATCGTGTTCGGCCGTGGCGGAAGCAAATGCAAGCCGAAGCGAATCTATTTCTTCCGCAACGGATGAATTCGCCCGCATTATCCCTATCGTTTCCGAAAGAGAAGAAATTTCACCACTTATATTTCCGGAAAGTTTTTCATCAGTCACGGCGGCCTCTCTTTCGGCGGAAAGTTTTAGCGAAAGGTATTTATCCCGTTCCGCCCGCGCCTTTTTCAACCTGTTTTCCTTCTCCGTAAGCGCCGCGAACTCTCGTGCTATTACCGACGCGAGCGTACCCGCCGCCGCCTTCCTTTTAAGTTCCTCTATGCGTGGACGCTTTTCGTTGAGATCCTCCAAAACGGACGCATTTTGCGCCGCTTGTTTGGAAACACCGTAATAATATTGCATCTCACCCACTTTTTCTTCCGCCTCTTTCAGTTTGATATTATATTCTGAAAGTTGCGTTTTTTGCGCGATAAAGGCGGCTTTTAACTGTTCAAGATACTCCTCGGTATATTCGGAAAGTTGATTTAACTCTCCGTCGATACCGCTCAATAAAAGCATTTCTTCCGCCTTCCTTTTCTTCGTTGCTTCCGTCAACAGTTTGTCGTACTTCTGAAGCGAAAACAGTTTGCTTACGAGCAAAAGCCTGTCCCTTCGGGTTGACTTTACAAAAACGGCGAACTCGTTCTGCGGCAGAATTATGCACTTGGAAAATTCCTCGTAACCTATCCCTATTATTTCGCGTATTTTCGCGTTTTCCTCACCTTCGGCAATCGGGCGAACGAAACCGTTTTCCGCTACCGACAGCACCACCGAAGTATCGGGTTTGTTTTGTTTGTTTAATTTTATGGTTCGTTTTACGTTATAAGTTTTTCTTTCGCCGCGGGAAAGTATTTCGAAAGTAAAATCAACGTAGGCGGACCGGCACTTGTCGTTCACGTACTCGGCTATCGTCTGCGAGCGGGAAGTTTTTGCGAAAAGGGCGTACATTATACAGTCGAGAATAGTGGATTTTCCACTACCCGTCTTTCCGAATATGCCGAAAACGCCGCCCGATAAAAGCGCCGTAAAATCAATTTCCGCCTTTTCGGAAAAGCTGTTGAATCCCTGAAATTCCAGTCTTACGGGTTTCATTTTTCGTTCACCTCCGTCAGAAGCGAAAGGAAAAGCCGCGTCAGCTCTTTTTCGGGTTCGTCTCCGTACTGTTTTTTATAGTATTCGTTGAACAGCGTTTCGTCGTTCATTTCCTTTCTGCCTTTAACGCCGCGTTCAACGCCGACAGGTAATTCTAATTTCAGCGATATAACGTTAGGAAATTCGGTGTGCAAATATGCGTTTTCTTCGCGATTTATGGGGCTTTTTAATTTAAGCGTAAGTTCTACGAGATAATTTTCATAGTTTTTCAGAAGCTGCGCGGCTTGCTGAACCGACGTTGCCGAAAGCCTTGCAAGCCGTTTTCCGCGGGTTAGGGGAACTACGTGAAGATCCGTTACCGCGCCCTTTTTTATTTCAAACACCGTTACCGATTTTTCAACGTTGACCTCGTCGAATGCGTATTGAAGAACGGACCCGCTGTATATTACGTTTTTTTCCTTGTCGATCACCTGACGCTTGTGCAGGTGGCCGAGCGCCGTATACAACGTTTCCGGAAAGCTTGCCTTATCCACGGCCTTTGCCCCGCCGAGAGATATTTCCCTCTCTCCGTCGGAAGTAAGCCCCCCTACCGTAAACAGGTGCGATACGAACACGGCGGGAAGATTTTTAACGTTTCCCGCAAAGCATTTTTTCATCCAGCCGGCTATTTTCTGCGCGTGCGTTTCGCCCGAATTTTTTTCGCGGAATCTCGCCTCGCTCGGATACGGCAGCATTCCTACGTATATTTCCTCTCCCGAAACGTTACTCACGGTAACGTATCCCTCGCCGCTTCCGGTAAGTTCCACGCCGCCGCCGCTTTTTTTTGCCGATGCGTTATCATCCGTATTGACGTTGCCGGCAAAATACACGCCTTGCTTTACCGCAAGCGGCGCCGAAGCGCAAAGGCGGGTGGCGTCGTCGTGATTTCCGGAAATTACGATAACCGCCCTGCCCGAAGCAAGTTTCACTATTTTTTCGTAAAACAGTTCTTCCGCCTCGGAACTCGGAACGAACGTATCGAAATCGTCCCCCGCTACGAGAACCAGTTCAACGTTTTCCCTATCCGCAATATCGCAAATCTCGTCAAGAACTTCGGCCTGCTCGGGCAGTCTGTCGTAATTTTCGGTTTTCTTTCCTATATGCCAGTCGGAAGTATGAAGAATTTTCATTTTATCCTTCGCGCCGTTGTGTGGCGGACGAGAACGGCGCACAATATTTTGAAAAATTTTTTTTGAAT